>DAHVFK010000280.1 GCA_027317055.1 Betaproteobacteria bacterium
AGAATGACGAAACCGGCGAGCGCTATCGGCTCGAACGGGCGTGGCGGCGCATCGACGACCGCACCGAAGCGATCACCAGAACGGCCGCCGAACCGCGGCGATGGTGGGTCGAGCTGTGACGGCGCGGCCGTGCATCCTCGTCGTCGATCTGGAGGCCACGGGGTTCGACCCGAGCCGCGATGCCCCGGTGGAGATCGGCCGCTGCGACGTCTATGGCGCGAGCGACCTGACGGGCATGCCGGATTTTGCCCTGGGGGTTGAGATCGGCCGGCCGCTCGCCTGGCTGGTCGATCCCGGCCGGCCGATCCCGCCCGAGACCTCGGCGGTACACCATATCGTCGACGACGATATCCGCAACGCCGAGGCGGCGCCCTGGCGCAGCGAGATGATCCGGTCGATCGGCGGCATCAGCCGCCCGGTCGCGTTTGCGGCGCACAGCGCGAAGATGGAGCGCGGCTGGTGCACCGAGGATCTGGTCGGCCCGGCGCCATGGCTGTGCACCTATAAATGCGCCTTGCGGGCGTGGCCGGACGCGCCGGGGCACGGCAACCAGGCGCTGCGCTACTGGCTGAAGCCGGAAGGGCTCGACCGGGAGCTCGCGTCACCGGCGCACCGGGCCGGGCCCGACGCCTATGTGACCGCCTTTCTCCTGCGCGAACTGCTGCGGCTGCACCCGCTCGATACCCTGCTGCGCTGGTCGGCGGAACCGGCGGTGCTGACCCGCGTGCCGTTTGGCCGGCGCCCGGAAGAGGGCGGCTCGCGCGGGATGAAATGGACCGAGATCGAGGACGGGCTGCTGCGCTGGGTGCTGGAGCGCGACATGGGCGAGGACGTCAACCACACCGCGCGGATCGAGCTGGCGCGTCGGGAAGACGAGCGGCGCCAGGGCCGCGAAACGGAGGGTGCATGAACGAGCCCGATATCGGGCCGCTGCCCGAGCTCGCCTGGCTGCCGGTCGATCGCTGCTATGTCGATCCCGGCTATCAACGCTCGCTCGAAACGCCGCGCGGCGAGAAGCTGATCGCCAAGATCGCGGCGGAGTTCGCCTGGCCGAAATTCGGTGCGCTGATGGCGGCGCCGGGCGAGCCCGACGCCGTCGGCCCGCGTTGGCTGATCATCGACGGGCAGCACCGGCATGCCGGCGCCAAATTGTTCAACAAGCTGGGCCGCGGCGACATCGCGCATGTCCCGGCCGTCGTGCACAAGGATCTCGACCGTGCGGCGCAGGCAGCGGCCTTTGTCGGCGCCAACCGCGACCGGGTGCAGGTCTATGCCCAGCAGATTTACCGCGCGCAATTGCTCGCCGGCGAGGGCGAGGCGATCACCCTGCAGCGGCTCGCCGATGCGGCCGGCATTCGCTTGCTGCACTACCCGCTCGCCGCGAAACAGACGCCGGCCGGAAGTACCGCGGCAGTGCCGGCATTGCGCGCGATCCTGCGCACCCACGGCGAAGCCGTCGCCGGCGCGGCGATCGGCGCGGTCGCGGAGCGTTGCATGCGGCAGCCGGGCGGCCTCCGCGGCCCGTACTTCCTCGCCGCAGCGCTGTACCTGAAAGCGGGCGGCACGGCGGAGACGCTGCGGGCAGCGCTCGCCCGGTTTGATGTGCGCCAGCTGGAAGGCCTCGCCGAGCGGCTGAGCCCCAATTCGGCGGCGAAGGCGATCGCCGAGGCGCTGGCGCGGCGACGCGACCACGCGCCGGTAGAGCCATCACGGGCCGCAGCCTCGCCGGCGGCAACCGATCCGGCGAAGGGGGGCCAGGCGCCGGCGCCGGCGCCGAGGGCAACGGAAAAAATGCCGGCTCCGATGGTGCCCAGGCCGCAAGCGGTCGTGACGCCCGCGCCCGAGGGCGCCGCGCCGCCGATCGCCGGCCGCCCGGAGGGCCGGTTCCGCGACGATCCGGCGGCGGTGCGCGACCACGGCTCGCCCGGCCGGATGCCGCGAGCGGAACCGTTCGGATTTTCCAGCGCCGGCTCGTCGCTGGCCGGGGCCGGGAATTGACCCCAGCATTGGCATTGCCGCCGACGCGCAGGAGCGCCAGCCACGGCGAGGCGGGGTATGCCCGCGCCGCGGCGGCCGATTGGTTCTGGCTGATCGGCTATCTCGCTGGCAAGGCGCTGATGCACGCGCTGGCCGGCGACCGCGACAAGGCCAAGCACCACACGATCTCGACGGCGGCAGCGCTGCTCAACTGGCATCGCGCAATGGGAGAGGATTGCCATGCACCCTGAAATCAAACTGGCCCGCGAGAATGCCGAGCGGAATTTGCGCGAAGGTCTCGACACCGAAAATCAACTGATCAAGGACTACCTCGAAGGCTACGAGTTTCGCGGCGATGGCGGCGACCACACGCCTAACGAGTTCGAAGAAGTTCTGCTGATCGATGCCGTTGGCGGTCTTGCCGGCGACGAGAAATTCCGGGCACTGGTTGCGAAGAATGAAAGCCTTCGCCGGCTGCTGGATTCGCTGCCGCAGCGATGAGCATTCCGATCCGCAAGCGGCTGCCCGATCGGCGCGAGCACATCACCGACACGATCACCGTCGGCGATACCGCGCATGAGCGGCAGTACGACGCGGGGGCGCCGGCGGCCGGGAGACTGCTGTGACGGGGCCGAAGCGGCTGCCGAACCGGCGCGAGCATCTGACCGAAGCGGTGGCGGTCGGCGCGGCGCTCGACCTGGCGGCCGGGTATGAGAGGGGAGAAAGGGGATGAGCGGAGAATTGCTCGACGCGCGCGAGCGGAAGGGGGTCCGGACATGAGTATTGTTGCGTTCATCGTCGGCGTGAGCCGACGACCGGCGGACCTGGAAATCGGCGGGACCGAAAACCCGTATCTGCGGCGATGGTACCTGATCCCGCGCAATCGGCTGTGCAACGTCTATCTGCATCAGTTTCTGCGCGATGATGACGATCGTGCGTTGCACGACCATCCGTGGCCGAACCTGTCGATCCTGCTGCAAGGCGCCTACCGCGAGGTCCAGTTCGCGCGCAGGCCGGTTCACGGCGACCCGCTGCCCGAAACAGTCACGTTGCTGAGGCAGGCTGGTGGCTGGGTCGGACGACGAGCCCGAACCGCGCATCGCGTGGCGCTGCTGCGCGACAGCGACGGCAACCCGATGCCATGCTGGTCGCTTTTTGTGACCGGCGCGAACCTTCGCAGCTGGGGCTTTTGGTGCCCATTAGGTCGGTGGGTGCATTGGCGTTCATTCACCGCGGGCCGCCGCGGTGAAGTCGTCGGCTTTGGCTGCGGCGAGCCGAGATGATCGGCGGCGGGTTTCCGGCAACGGTTGACGATGCGGCCGGGGCTGCGGTCGTGAGCGGGCTGCCGATGCTGACGGTGGTGTTTCGCGGCGCCTTTGCCCGTGTCGCCTTTGTCGAAAGCGGATGGGGGCCGGCCTGGTGGTTTGTCGATGGCGACGCGCCCGATATCGACGCGGCCGAGTGGAATGCGATCGAGGCTCAGGTCGCCGCCGAGATCGGGCGCCGGCGCGATGCCTGGAATGCCCTGGGCGCGGAGCGTCGGCACCGGCTGGGGCGCCAGGCGCGATCGACGGCAACCCACCTCGCCGGCGGGCGCGACAGGCGATGAGCGAACCCGCTTGCCACGCGATCGGCTGCGCGACGCCGATACCGGCGGGGCGCGACTGGTGCTCGTTTCATTGGCGGATGATCCCGCGGCGGCTGCAGGCGCGGATCTATCACGCCAAGACGGCCGAGGAAAAACAAGCGGCGCAGGCGGCGGCGCGACAGGCGGTGGAATGCGCGGAATTCGGCGAGAGGCTGTTGTGAACGCAGAGGAATTCCTGTCGCCCGCGGCGGAGCTGGCGCAATTGCGGGAGGACAATGCGTTGTTGCGCGAGCGGCTGAGCGCGGCGATCGCCGCCACCGATGCCTGGCGGCGCCGCGTTCTGGGCGTGTTTGTCGCGCTGGAACCGATATTCACGCTGCGCAACGAGGTGACGGACGAAATCGAGCGCTTCGCCGGGCCGCGGGCTCCCGTGGCGCTCGCCCGGTTGTCGCTGGCGGCGATCCGCGGTGCCGTCGCAGACCATTGCGGGGTCGCCGAAAGCGATCTGGTGTCGCCCCGGCAGAGCCAGGAAATAAGCCGTCCGCGCGACGTGTTCTGTTTTTGCGCGCGCCAGCTGACCTCGTGCACGTATGGCCAGATCGGACGGGCGCTCGGCGATCGCGATCACACGACGATTGTCGCCGCGGTGCGGCGGGTTGCGGCCCGGCTGGCGGCCGGCGACGGCAACAACGCGGCATCGATCGCCGCGGTGCGACGGGCGCTCGGCGCCGCTCCGCCGCACCGGGAAGACGAGAGGCCAGGGCTTTAAGCTCATGTGCCTCGCCTGGCATCCGCTGTGGGAAGTGATTGGCCGCGCTGCAGGGGTCCGGCGCCAGACTGTCGCGTTCATCATGCTGTATCTCGATGCCGCGCCTGAGCTGCCGCTGGCGCGCACCGCCGAGGTCGTCGCGGCGACGATCGGCAACCGTCGCCTCGATAAGGTCGAGCGAGTACTCGCCCAACTCCGCGAGCGGGGCATCATCGATGCGGCGCACCGGCTTTCGTCCGGCTGGGCGTCGGAAAAGCGTCCGGTTCAGAAACCGGACGGAAAACCGGACGCAGCGTCCGAAAACCGGACGCCAACCGGACGCCAAGTGGACGCGCCGTTCGGCGGACGGGTGCTTTCGGCCAATCCATCGTCGGTGCGCAGCCGGCGCAAATACTGGCGGGACAAGGGCTTGGGCGACGCCGCCGGGCTAGCGTCCGAAAACCGGACGCCCGTCCGATCGGACGCCCCTTCTTTATGTTTGTTTCCTGTAAATCAACAACAGGAACAAAAACAAACAAACACACCGCGCGCGCGAGAGGCGTCCGAACCGGACGCCGGGTTCGCGCGGCTGCGGGCGATTTGGCCGATCGATGACCGCCTCGTCGAGGCCGAAGCCGAATACTGGCGGTATCGCAGGCGGCACACCGCCGACGCGAT
>DAHVFK010000281.1 GCA_027317055.1 Betaproteobacteria bacterium
GTGCTGGTCACCACTCGCGAAAGCTCCATCCAACGCCGAGCGCAGGCGGTGAAGCCCCCTGCGCTGGAAGGAGCGGCCCGAATCGACAACGGCTTTCGCGGTTACCGGGAGGCGTGCGCCGTTTGCCATGGCAGCCCCGGCGGGGAACGGTCGGCGCTGGCGAAGGGACTCAACCCCGAACCGCCGGATCTTACAAAGGACCAGGACCACATGTCCGCCGCCGAGCTCTTCTGGGTGATCAAGAACGGCGTGCGCATGACCGGCATGCCGGCCTGGGGCCCATCCCGCAGCGACCAAGAGCTGTGGGACATCGTCGCGTTCCTCAGGGCGCTGCCGAACATGAGCGCCGCGGAGTACCGAGAGTTGGATCGCCGTTTAGCCGCCACCATCCGTGACTGATCGCAGTGACACTGGATTGCGGCACCGGGACGACGCAAAACACTGGCCGCCTGGAGGCAGACTGGACGCGTCGGCTTTGGTGCCGCTCAACGCAGGCGCTGGCGGGGAATGCTCAGTACCTATGCCCTCCGCATCGGGCGAGAGAGCGTTCGAGCGTGGGTGACGCTCACGGAACGACACCCAATGCTTGATTGACGAGAGCGCGCGCCTGACCGATCGCGAGGCGGTTGCGCGCAAGAGCCAGCTCGGCTTGAAATAGTGCGACGCGGGCGCGAATCAGCTCGATGAGGCCGATCTGCCCGGCGTCGTAGGCGCCCTGCAGACGGGAGACACTGCTCCGCACCGCCTGCAGGCGTGCGCGGACGAGCGGCGTTTCGGCCTCGGCGGCAGCAAGCACCACCTTGGCCGTGGCGAACTCGACGCGGAGCTTGCGCGCGTCGTCGTCGTACCTGGCCTGCGCGGCCGCCAAGTCGGCGAGCGCGGCGGCCTGCCGCGGCGCGTTGCGTGCCCTGGTTGAGAACGGCAGGCGAAAACGCAGCCCGACGGTCGTGTCGTACTGCGTTCCGAACGTATCGCGGTTGCGGCCGACGAACAAGCCGATTTCGGGGCTCTCGCGCCTGGCTGTATCGACCAGCTGCAACGCGGCTGTGGCTGCGTCGATGCCGCGCGCATCTGCTTGCAGCAGCGGATGGTCGGAAATATCCCGTTCAGGCGCGAGGGGCTCTTCGAAGCTCTGCGGTGGCGCGCGAAGGCCGGTGAGGCTCAGTAGGGCGGTGCGCGCGGCCGCGAGCCGCGCCTGCCGCTCGCGTGCGTTCGCCTGCGCCTCGAACAGCTCGCTGCGTGCCTGATCGAGCTCGAGCGCGGCTACCTCGCCGGCGCGCACGCGGCGCGCCACGTCGGTTTCGAGCGCGCGCGCGTTGCCGACTCTCCGGTCGGACAACTCGGACTCGCGCTCGGCCAGCGCAAACTTGTACACCGCGCCGCGCACCGCTCCGGCGACCGCGAGCCGCGCCTGCGCCAATTGCGCATCGGTGCGCGCGAGGTCCGCCACCGCGACCTGCTGCGTTGCCGTGCGTTCACCCGGCAGCCAGAGCGGGGCGCTTAATTCGGCTTCGGTCACACGCTGATTCCTGTTCTGGATGGGCTGATCTGTGGCGTGGCTCAGCGTGATCGCCGGTGGGGCCGGGAAAAACGCACGGGCTGCTTCGCGGCGTGCGATGAACTCGTTGCGGCGCGCCTCGAGCGCCTTGATTTGCGGGTTCAAGGCCCATGCGCCCTCGACCGCTTCGCGCAGGGTTTGCGCTGCGGCGCTCTGCGAAGCCGACAGAGCGAGAATAACAATGCCGAACAGTAAGCGACCGATCATGGTTGATCTCGCGGATTGGCGGCCCTCGATCGCCGTAGCGGTGCGCGGGCGCCAGCCGCGGTGGCATAGGGTTTTCATTCGGCCGGACGCTCCTGGTGGGTAAGCGCCGCGTCCCGGCTCGCTCGGCGTCGATCGCGGTATTGTTCGACCCACTCGTACATGAGAGGCAGCAGGAGCAAGGTAAGCGCGGTCGACGTGAAAAGCCCGCCGACGACGACCGTCGCCAGCGGCCGCTGCGTTTCCGCCCCGACGCCGCTCGAGAGCAACATCGGCACCAGGCCAAGGATAGCGACCGACGCGGTTATGAGGACGGGGCGCAAGCGCAGTGTGGCAGCCTCCCGGACAGCGACGGCGATTGGGTGTCCGAGGCGCCGCTGGTCGTTCATGAACGAGACCAGCACAATGCCGTTGAGCATGGCGACGCCGAATACGGCGATGAATCCGATCGCCGATGGCACGGAAAGGAATTGTCCGGTGACAAACAGGCCGAAGATGCCGCCGATCAGGGCGAAGGGCACGTTGGCGATGATCAGCAGCGCATAAATGATCGAGTCGAACGCCGTATAGAGCAGCACGAAGATAAGGCCGATCGTCAGGGGCACGATGACGGCAAGTCGCGCGAAGGCGCGCTGCTGATTCTCGAACGAGCCCCCCCACGCGACGTAGTACCCCGGTGGCATGGTTACCGCCTTACCGATTGCGGCGTTGGCATCAGCCACGAAACCGCCGACATCGCGACCCTGGACTTCCATCAGGATGACCTTGAGGCGCTGGAGCTGGGTGTGACGGATGAAGGAATAGCCGTCGTCAAGCGTGACCTTGGCGAGCCGGGAGAGAGGGACCAGTGCGCCGCTTTCCGTGCGAATCGGGATGTTCCGGATCGCCGCGATGTCCTTGCGGAATTCCGGCGCCAGCCAGACCTCGATAGCGAATTGCCGCGTCCCGTCGATAAGGGAGCTGACGGCTTCGCCGCCGATGCCGGCCTGCACCACTGTCAACAAGTCCGAGGCGTTCACTCCGTAGCGGGCCATCGTTTCCCGATCGACCTGGATCGCGAGTTGCGGCTTGCCTTGGTTTGCCTCAAGGGACAGATCCGCCACGCCCTGCATCCGTGCCAGAACGCCCTTTATCTGTTGAGAAAGCCGGTCGAGCGTCGCGAGTTTCTGGCCGTAGACGTTGAGGGTAAGGGGCGCGCGGGCGCCGGTGAGCAGCTCTTCGACCCGCATCTGGATGGGCTGCGTCATGGCCACGACCGCGGTTGGGAGAGCCTGCTGGAGCCGGTCTTGCATCTCGCTCGAGAGCGTCTGATACGAAATCGCCTTGGGCCACTGCTCGCGGGGCTTGAGGCCGATGATCGTTTCCTGGTAATTCACGTCAGTCGTATCGCCTTTCTCCGGCCTGCCGATCGTCGCAAGGGTCGAGCGGACCTGGGGAAAGCTCGCTTTCAATACCTTGTCGACGGTGCGCGAGATGCGTATCGATTCGTCGAGCGAAGTCGACGGAATCGCCGTTACCTGGACCATGAGACTGCCTTCCTGCAGCTGAGGCATGAACTCCGTGCCAAGATGCGGGACCAGCGCAAGCGCCCCGACAAGCAGCGCAATGGCCAGCGCCAGCGTGACGGCTTTGTGCGCGCGGACGCGATCGAGCAGCGGCAGGTACGCGCGCTTGACCGCCCGGAGGGCAAACGTGTCCTTTTCGGCCTTCGGTCGCAGTATCAGGGCTGACAGCACGGGAATTATCGTCAGGGACAGGACAAGCGAGCCCGCCATCGCGAAGGTTATGGTTAGCGCCATCGGCTTGAACAGCTTGCCCTCGAGCCCGCTGAGGCTGAACAACGGCAGGAAAACGACGATGATGATGAGGATGGCGAAGGCGATCGGGTTGGCCACTTCGCGCGCCGCCTTGGCGATCACCGCCGTTCGGCTTTCGACCCGCTGGGCGTGGCTCAGCAGCCGGTAGCTGTTCTCGACCATGACCACGGCGCCGTCGACCATCATCCCGATACCGATGGCGAGGCCGGCGAGCGACATGAGATTCGCCGACAGCCCGGTTAACTGCATCAATATGAAAGCAATCAGCATGGCGAGCGGGAGAGCGACGATGACCACGATCGCCGACCGGAGTTCGCCGAGGAACAGCAACAGCACGAGGGCGACGAGGACCGAACCTTCGATGAGCGCATCTTCGGCCGTCCGCACCGCCTTGTAGACGAGCGTGGTCCGGTCATACACCGGATTGATCGTGACGCCCTGCGGCAACGCCTTGCGGATGGCTTGGAGCTTGTCCTTGACCGCCCCGACCACTTTTGCCGCGTTCTCGCCGATGCGCTGGAGCGCGATTCCGAGCACGACCTCCTTGCCGTCCTTGGTAACGGCGCCCGTGCGCAGCCCCGGACCTACTTTCACCTCGGCGACGTCGCGCACATAGATCGGCACGCCATGGCGCGTGGCAATGACAATGTCGGCGATGTCGGCCGTATTCGATACCAGGCCGTTGCCGCGCACCAGAAACTGCTCCTGTCCCCGATCGATGTACTGGCCACCGACCTGCCGGTTGTTGACCTCAATCGCTTTCATTACGTCCCTGAACTCGAGCCCGAATTTGATAAGTTTTCGCGGGTCGATCAGTACCTGGTACTGCTTCTCGAAGCCGCCCCAGGATGTGACATCGTCGACGCCCGGGGCGGTTCGCAGCAGGAGGCGTACGGTCCAGTCCTGCAGCGTGCGCAGATCCATCTCAGAAAGTTTCTTGTCGGCCGACTCGACGGTGTACCAGAACACTTGTCCCAGGCCGGTCGAGTTGGGTCCGAGCTGAGGCTCGCCATATCCGGCGGGCAGGCGTGCCTTGGCCTCCGTAAGCCGCTCGGATACGAGCCGGCGCGCGAAGTAGATATCCGTGTCGTCGGTAAAGTAGACCGCCACGTAGGAAAGACCGAACATCGATACCGACCGAACCTGCTCGACCCCCGGCAGGCCGGCCATGGAGGTCTCGATCGGCACCGTGAGGAGCTTCTCGATATCCTCGGCCGCGAGACCTGGCGACTCGGTGTAGACGTTGACCTGAACCGGCGTGACGTCCGGGAACGCGTCGACGGGGACCTGCTGGAAGGCGCGCACACCGAGGAACACAACGAGGCCAAGGGCGAGCAGCGACAGGAACTTGTAGCGCAGCGAAAGCTCGACGAGCGAGGTCAGCATAAGGG
>DAHVFK010000282.1 GCA_027317055.1 Betaproteobacteria bacterium
GCCGTGCGTGAACACCACGCGCCAGCCGCCTTCGATCAGATCGGCGACATAACCTACCGTCTCGCGCGCAGTGTCGTACTGGTCCGCAATCGTGCGGTGCTGTTCGTCGCGGATCAGCGCATTGCCGCCCACCGCCACCACTGCGAGCTTTCCGGGGCTGGTCATGTCGCGTGCCCTCCTCGACCGTGTCACGCTAGCGCCCATTCAACTCGTCGTCGAGCGCGCATAGCGCCTGGATAAAGCAGGCAAGCGGCGCGCGCGTGAGCCCGGCGCCGATCTGCCCGATGCCGGCCTCGCGGTGCGCGATGCCGGTGTTGATCACGGGCTCGATGCTGGCGTCGACTACCAGGCGCAGGTCGATGCCGCAGGGCGCCCCGCGAAAATCGAGCGCCGGAAGCTGAAAACTGTCTGACTCGCCCAGCGTGATGTGGCGCATGCGCAGCGAGTTGGCCGTGGCGTCCTCCGGCGTGCCGCCGACGAACTTGACGATCCCGGGCGCCGCCGCCATCGAAAAGCCGCCGAAGCCCGCGGTCTCGGTGATCGAGCTGTCGCCCAGGTCGCGTGCCGCGTCATTCGCCCCGTAGCCGGCAAAGTACAGTCCGTCGATCGCGGCCGCCGGCGCGTTGAACCAGCGATCGCCCAGCCCGCTGACCCGAATACCGAACTCGACGCCGTTGCGCGACATCGCGCTTACCATGCTCGAGCCGGCGACGCCGTGCGCCGCATCCAGGGCGAGCTTGCATAACGCCATGGAAATATTGAGGAAGAAATGCTCGTTGCCGGCCATGAACTCGAGCGCTTGCGCGAGCTCCTCGTGCGGCAGGCGCGCCCGCGCCAGTGCCGGCGCGAGCCGCCGCAGCAGCAGCGCGCTGGCAGCAGCATTGCGGTTGTGCACCTCGTCGCCCATGATGAGCGCCTGCGCGACCAGCGGTTTCAGTTCCAGGCCGCCGAGCAGCCCGAGCGCGGTCCCGAGGGCGGGCGCGAGCGAGCACTCGATCCATTTCAGCCGCTGCAGCACCTCCGGCCCGTAGGCGCCGAAGCGCAGCGCCTTGCCCAGGCCCTCGTTGATATTGCTGAACGCGCGCGCGCCGCGCGCCGCGTCCTCGACGATCCATACCGGCATCGACGGGCTGATCGCTCCCGCCATCGGCCCGACCGCGGCGTGGTGGTGGCAGGGCTCGAACGCGAGCTCACCGCTTGCCGCGAGCGCGCGCGCCTCGTCCGCGTCATTCGCCCAGCCCTCGTACAGGATCGCGCCGACGATCGCGCCTTGCATCGGCCCGCACATGCGAGGCCATTCGATCGGCGGGCCGGCGTGCAGGATCATGCGCTCGCCCATGCCGGGAAGCGTGTCGCCGGCGGCGCCGATGCCGCGCAGCACCGGCACCGCGCCGAGAAAGGCAGCGAAGGCCCTGGCGTTGGCCTGCTCGATCCGGGCATCCCCCGTGAGGCGGGCGAGCGCCATGCCGGCCGCGCGGTCGCCGAGCGCCGGCGGCTGCCAGTCGACCTGGGTCGCCGCGCCGCCCGCCGCGGTGACGGTCTGGGCGAACTGCGCCAGACCGACGTTGATGACGCCAAGGCTAGTTTCGAGCAGTTTCGGCATGGCGCAGTGCAATGGTGGCGGCAGTACGGGCGGCCTGCGCGTTGCTCGCGGCGAGAATGACGCCGGCTTCCGCGAGCGCGGCCGACTGGCGCGCGAAATCCTGCGGGTCGCGCTCGGTGCCGCATACGAAGCCGACGAGAGCGATCTCACGCCCGCCGCGCTGCGCCGCGGCACGCGCCGCACGCAGCGCGGGCAGCATTTCTGCCGCCGGATCGGAGTGCGCACCGTAACCGAGAACCACGTCCAGCAGGATCACCGCGACCGCGGCGTCGGCCGCCTCGCGCACCAGGCGTTCGTTGCGCAGACGATGGTCGATCATCGGATGCGGCCTGCCGCGCGTGAATTCGTCGCCGCCGAGATCGACCAGGGTGTGGCCGCGGCTTTGCCACACGTCGGCGAGCGCCGCGGCACCCCCGACGGGGGTGTTGGAGTGCACGTCCTCGAGTGTCTGCGACAGCAGCAGCGTCGCCTCGTAGCAGAAGGTGCCGCCGCTGTACAAGCCGCGCACGTAGCGCTGCCCCGGGGCCAGGCGCGGGCCCGTAAAGTGCGGCAAGCGCGGCGCGTCGGCGGTGTATGGCTCGCCGCGCGCCGCCGCGACCGCCATCGCCGCGGCCTGCTCGAGCGTCGCCGCGGCGCGCACGCCGCCGCGCTCGACCTCCGCCGCAGTCGCGCCGAGAAAGCAGGCAATCACAGGCTTGCCGCTGGCGCTCGCGCGCGCAAGCACCTTCTCGGCCACCGCGCGGGCGGGCGGTTTGGACACCAGCACGATGACGCGCGTTCCGGCATCCGCGGCCAGCTCGTCGATCGCGCGCAGCATCGTGGCGCCGCCGACGTCGGCCTTCAGGTCGCGCCCGCCGGTCCCGAGTGCATGCGATACCCCGACGCCCGCCTGATCGACGAGCGAGGTGACCTGCTGCAGCCCCGTGCCCGAGGCACCGACGACGCCGATCGGGCCCCTGCGCACGGCGTTGGCGAAGCCGAGCGGTACCCCGGCGATGATCGAGGTGCCGCAGTCCGGGCCCATCACCAGCAGCCCGCGCGCCTCGGCCTCGCGCTTGAGCAGCACTTCGTCCGCCAGGCTCACGTTGTCGCTGAACAGCATGACATTCAGCCCGAGACGCAGCGCCTTGAGCGCCTCCGCGGCGGCGTATTCGCCGGGCGTTGAAATGAGCGCAAGGTTTGCGTCAGGCTGCGCCTCGAGCGCCATGCGGATGCTGCGCGGCGCGCTCTCCCGCGGCGCGCGCCGGGGTCCGGCCGACGCGCCGCCTGCGAGGCCGCGCTCGGCTTCGTCGAGCGCAGCACGCACCGCGTCTTCGCTGTCGCCCTGCGCCACTGCCAGAAGGTCGCTGGGCGAAGCCTCCACCACGCCCTCGAGCAATCCGGCTTCTCGCAGCAGGGCGAGGTTGCCCTCGGTCGCCATCACCACCGAGGCCTGCTGCACGCCCGCAAGCCCGGCGATGCGCGCCGAAAGCTGCATCAGCGATACGGAGTCGCGGTAAGTGTTGTGGACGATCCTGAGCAGCGCGGGCATGGCAGGGGCGGCAGGTCGAATTTTATTTTTAGCCGGGATCAACAACCACTATACAGGGGCACCGCTCTTCCGGCAGCATAAGCCGCCCCGACCATGTCTACCCAGACAGAAAGCCTGGATATCGCGCGCCTGCGCGCCCGCTACCTCTCGGGGGCGCTCGATCCGCAGCGGGTGGTGGCGCTGGTGCTCGAGCGCATCGAGCGCCGCGGCAATGACAAGGTGTGGATCGACCGCGTACCGCGCACAGCGCTCGAAGCGCGTGCTGCCGAGCTCGCCCGGAGCAGCCCGGGTGACCTCCCGCTCTACGGAATTCCGTTCGCGATCAAGGACAATATCGATCTTGCGGGCCGCCCCACCACGGCGGCCTGCCCGGAGTTCGCCTATACGCCGGCGGCAAGCGCCACGGTGGTGCAGCGACTGCTCGACGCCGGCGCGATCGCCATCGGCAAGACCAACCTCGATCAGTTCGCCACCGGTCTGGTCGGCACGCGCTCGCCCTACGGCGCCTGCGCCAACGCCTTCGACGAGCGCTACATCTCGGGCGGCTCGAGCTCGGGCTCCGCAGTCGCCGTCGCGGCCGGGTTGGTGAGCTTTTCGCTCGGCACCGACACCGCCGGCTCGGGGCGCGTTCCGGCCGCCTTCAACAACCTGGTCGGATTGAAACCCACGCTCGGCCTGCTGTCGACGCGCGGCGTGGTGCCGGCGTGCCGCACGCTCGACTGCGTGTCGATCTTCGGCCTCACCGCACGGGACGCGCAGACAGTGCTCGCGGTCGCGCAGGGCTTCGACTCAGCCGATCCGCTCTCCCGTTCCGCGCCCGCGAGCGCCGGGCCCGAATTCGGCCGGCGCTTGCGCTTCGGCGTGCCGCGCGCCGAAGACCTCGAATTCTGCGGCGACGCGGCCTCCGCGCGGCTTTACGGCGAAGCTCTCGAGAGACTGGAGGCGCTCGGCGGCGAGCGCGTCGAGCTCGATTTCCGCCCCTTCTACGAGACCGCCCGCCTGCTGTACGAGGGCCCCTGGGTGGCGGAGCGCTGGCTCGTGGTGCGCGATCTGCTCGCTCGCAATCCCGAGGCGGTGCATCCGGTGACGCGCCGCGTGATCGAGGGTGCGGGCGCCTTCTCCGCCGCCGACACCTTCGCCGCGCTCTACCTCCTGCAGGAGCTGCGCCGGCGCACCGCGGAGGTCTGGCAGCGGGTCGAGCTGATCGTGACGCCCAGCGCGCCGACGATCTACACGCTGGCCCAGGTCGAGGCCGATCCGGTCGCGCTCAACAGCCGGCTCGGCACTTACACCAACTTCGTCAACCTGCTCGACCTGGCGGGACTCGCGCTGCCGGCCGGATTTCGCCCCGACGGCCTGCCCTTCGGCGTGACGCTGCTCGCGCCGGCGTTCCGCGACGATGCGCTCGCCGCGCTCGGTGAGCGCCTGCAGCGCGCGCAAGGGCTGCCCCTTGGCGCGACGGGCGTCCAGTTGCCGCCCGCGCAGGAGCCGCCGGCCGCGGCGCGCCCCGCGGCGGTGCAGCTCGTGGTGTGCGGCGCGCACATGTCGGGCCTGCCGCTCAATGGCGAGCTGACCGAGCGCGGCGCGCGCCTCGTGCGGCGCGCGCGCACCGCGCCGCACTATCGCTTCTACGCGCTCGAGGCCTTCTCGCCGCCGCGTCCCGGACTGGTGCGCAGCGAGCCCGGCGCCGCGATCGAAGTCGAGGTGTGGGAGCTGCCGGCGGCGACCTTCGGCGGCTTCGTCGACGGCATTCCCGCGCCGCTCGGCATCGGCACGGTCGAGCTCGAGGACGGCGCGCAGCTGCGCGG
>DAHVFK010000283.1 GCA_027317055.1 Betaproteobacteria bacterium
GGTCAGGGTCGGGCCCGTGACCAGCAGGTCGCCGAGCGCGGCGAAGAACCCGTAACTGTCGTTCTCGGCCAAGCACCTGCGTGGGTCGATCCCGGCCGCGCGAGCCCTGGCCAGCGTATCGGGGGCGAGCTGCGCGCCCGCGTTGTCCTCGGAGCCGTCGATACCGTCGGTGTCGGCGGCGATCGCGTGAATGCCGTCCACTCCCTCCAGCTCGATCGAGAGCGCGAGCAAGAACTCGCTGCAGCGCCCGCCGCGGCCGCCTTCGCCGCACAGCGTGACCGTGCACTCGCCGCCGGAAATGAGCGCCACCGGCGGAACGAACGGCGAGCGGTAGCGTCGCACCTCGCGCACCAGCGCGGCGAGCACTTTTGCCGCCTCGGACGCCTCGCCGGTGAGCGTGTCGCCGAGAATCACGGGCGCAATACCCGCAGCGCGAAACGTATCGGTCGCCGCTTCAAGCGAGCGATGCGCGGTGGCGACGATCCGGTTCTCCACCCGCGCGAAAACGGCGTCGCCGGGCTTCGGTGTTTCCGCGATTCGGCCGGCGGCGCCGCTCTCGAGCCGCGCGCGCACCGCTGGCGGCGGCGCGACGCCGTACTTCGCCAGCACTTCGAGCGCGTCGCGAAAGGTGGTCGGGTCGGGCGCGCAAGGTCCGGAGGCGATGTGGGTCGGGTCGTCACCGGTCACGTCGGAGATAATTAGCGCGAGCACTGGCGCCTTGCATGCCGCGGCGAGGCGTCCGCCCTGGATCGCGGACAGGTGCTTGCGCACGGTGTTGATCTCTTGGATCGCGGCCCCGCAGCGCAGCAGCTGGGTGGTCACCGACTTAAGATCGGCCATCGCGACGCCTGCGTCGGGCAGCGACAGCAAGCTCGATCCGCCGCCCGAGAGCAGCGCGAGCAGGAAGTCGTTTCCGGAGAGTTCGCCAGCCAGCCGAAGAATCTCGCGTGCCCCGGCCTGGCCCGCCTCGTCCGGGACGGGGTGCCCCGCCTCGAGCACGCGAATGCGAGAGGTAGGAAGCGCGTGGCGATAGCGGGTGATCGCCAGCCCTTCGAGCGGAGCGCTTGCCGGCCAGTCCCGTTCGACCGCTGCCGCCATGGACGCCGCAGCCTTGCCCGCTGCGGCGACCAGCGTGCGCCCGCGCGGCGGGCGCGGAAGGTGAGGTCCGAGGATGCGGAGCGGGTCGGCCGCCGCGACCGCGGCGCGAAAACTGTCCTCTAGCAGCCTGCGCATGCAGGGGCGCCGACGCCGTTCAGCCGAAGCTCTCTCGCGCCGCTTCCCGTCCAAGGCCGTACAGCCGGGGATAGAACTCGCGGAAGGCCTGCTGAATCTGGGTTGCCGGCACGTCGACGAAGCTGCCGTGGTCGCGCACGTACTCCATGTGGCGGCGCGCATCCTGGTCGTAGGGATGGAAGATCGAGTCGTTGCGGCCGTCGAACTCGAGCGGCTTGACTCGAAACTTGGTGCACAGCGCGAGGTTGAACGCGGGCGTGGCCTTGACCCACTTGCCCTCGAGCAGGAACTCCGTGTAGCCGTGGTAGATGAACAGGTCGCTGCCGATGTACTCCAGCAGCCGGGGCGTCGAAAGATGGTTCTTCACGTCCGCAAAGCCAACCCGGGCCGGGATGCCCTCGGCGCGCGCGCAGGCGGCGAGCAGCGCCGCTTTGCCGACGCAGAACCCCTCTCCGGCCTCGAGGCAGCTGCTGGCGCGGTAGGCCGAATCAACGGTGAAATCGAGAAAGGGGTTGTAGCGGATGCCGTCGCGCACGGCATAGTAGAGCGAAACGGCGCGCTCGACGTCGGTGGCACCGTGGACGGAGTTGCGCGCGAACGCCGCGACCGCGGAGTGGTCGCTGTCGATGTAGATACCCGACTGAAGATAGGATTCGGCCGCGCCCATCAGCGGTCGAGCTTCATCATGCGCTTGGCGCCCGCGAACAGCGCGCTGGCGGGATTGGCGAGCTCGTCGACGACCGAGAAATGGTTGTGCCCCGGCATGGCGATGTCGCCTGCGGCGGCCGAGCGCCAGCGCTGCGCGATAAGCGCGTTCTGGCGCCTGAATTCGGAGCTCTCGGCACCGCCGACGCAGGAGTAGAGCGGTGCGCGCGTGGCAGGGGGCAGGAAGGCGGGCGAGACCTTGAGCGCTGCCGCTTCGTCCAGGCGCAGGTCGGCGTTCAGGAAATCCACCTGCGCCAGGGGGCGCAGGTCATAGATCCCGCTCACCGCAAGTCCGCCCTTGAAAAGGTCCTTCGGCAACTGCGCGTCATAGACCGGCCACAAGGCCGCCATCATCATCGCCGTGAGGTGCCCGCCCGCCGAGTGACCGCTGACGAACAGGCGCTCCTCGTCCATGCCGTACTCCTCCGCATGCCGATACAGCCAGGCCGAGGCGCGCAGCATCTGGCGCACGATCTCCTCGACGGTGACCCGCGGGCACAGGTCGTAGTTCACCACCACCAGCGACACGCCGGCGTCGACCCAGGCGGGCGCGAGATAGGCGAAGTCGCGCTTGTCGAGCGAGCGCCAGTAGCCGCCGTGGATGAACATCAGCACCGAGCCGTCGCCTTTCCTGGCCGGGAAGATGTCGAGCTTCTCGCCGGGCGCCGGACCGTAGTCGCGGTCCAGGTAGCAGGTCATGGTCGCGCGCGCCCGCGCCGAGCCCTCCGCCCAGCGCGCGAAGTACTGCGGGTGGTCGGGGACCAGCGCGCGGTTGTTGTATTCCCGGCTGAGCAAATCCTGCTCGCTCATGCCCGCATCTCGCGCCACAGGCCGAGCGCGAGCTGCGCCGGGCGGTCGGAGTAGGAGAACAGCACGCACTCGGTGTCGCTCTCGAGGCTCACTGAGCGCCAGCTCGGAACGACGAAGGTATCGCGCGGCTCGAACGCAAAGTCCTGACCGCCGATCTTCACCTTGCCGGTGCCTTCGACGATCGAATACACGGTTGCGTCGGTGGAGCGGTAGGCGCCGGACTTGAAGCCCTTCGGCAGCAGCTGGATGAAGCTGCCGATGGTCGGCATCGCCAGCGCCCCGCTGAGCGGGTTGATGAACTGCATCTTCCAGCCGTGGCAAGCGTCCGGATCACCGTTCCTGGACAAGGTCTCGAGCGTCTCGCGGCTGCGCGTGTAGGGATAGTTGAAGATCGGCGAAGTCTTCGAGGCCGGCAGCGGCCCCATGGGGACCATATTGTTGCCGTAGCGCACGCTGGAATCGCCTTCGTTGCGCGTCACCGGCTGCACCTCCTCGGGGAAGGTTTCCATGAACCCGGCGTCGAACATGCGCACGATATGGATGTCGAGGCCGTCCATCCATACCACCGGCTCGTTGCCCGGGTTGCCGTGGTCGTGCCAGGTCCAGGGCGGGGTGATGATGAAATCGCCCGGGTGCATGGTGGTCCGCTCGCCGTCTACCGCGGTGTAGGCCCCCGAGCCCTCGACGATGAAGCGCAGGGCCGACTGGGTATGGCGGTGGCTGGGCGCGATCTCGCCCGGCAGAATCAGCTGCAGGCCGCAGAACATGCTGCGTGTAATCGCGGACTGCCCGCGCAGGCCGGGATTTTCCAGGATGAGGACCCGCCGGATCGCTTCCTTGGCCGTGATCACCTCGCCCGACGCCATGATGAAGGGACGGATGTCGCGGTACTTCCACAGCGCAGGCACGCACGGCGTCTCAGGCTGCGGCGGCACCAGGCTGTGCAGCACTTCCCACAGCGGCGCCAGATTGTCAGGTGCCATCCGCCGGTAAAGGTCGGCGCGCGCACCGTCGGGTGCAGGACGCGCCCCGGGCCTGAGGACCGAAGCCATTACTCATGCTCCTGGGATCGAGAACGTGCATTTTCTCCGGTCTGGCCGGTCGCCGCAATGCGGCAGGGCGAAATCCCGCCTCAGGCGGGCTGCAGCCATCCGATGAGAGTGCGGCGCAGCGAGTACTTGAAGCGGTCCCAGCGTGACGGGTTGTGGACGATCTCGGCGCGAAAGAACGACGGACAGAGCACCGCGGCGTGAGCCACCTCGCCGCAGAGGCCACAGCCCACGCAGTCGTTGTTGACGTGGGCCACGGGGTCCACCCTGAGCGGATCGGCCGGGTCCCTTACCGTCAGCGAGGGGCAGCCCGAAAGGCGGATGCAGGAGTGGTCTCCCGAGCAGACGTCCTCGTCGACCCCGAACCGGGTCCTGAGCACGCGCTTGCCGGCCTTGAGCGCGGCGGCATTCTGGGGCCGGATGCGCCTTTGACGCTCGAGCTGGCATTCGCCCTCCGCAATCACGACCTTCAGCCCCGGGTGGTCGGTGGTCATCGCGTCCTTGAGGGTCTCGGCCACCTCCCCGACGTGGTAGTTGTGCACGGTTCTCATCCAGCCCACCCCGAGGCCCTGCAGGGTGTTCTCGATGGTCCGGTCCGCGTGCTTGGAAATCACGTCCTGCGTGCCGGTCGCCGAGGTGTAGCCGTTCTTCATCACGATCAGCACCGCATCGCCCTTGTTGAGCAGGTTCGACGCGACGCCCGAGAGCAGGCCGTTATGCCAGAATCCGCCGTCGCCCATGATCGCGATCGGCCGGCGCGCCATCATGGGCCCGACGCCGGCGCTCGAGGCGAGGCCCATGCCGTAGCCGAGGATCGAATTCCCGACGGAGAACGGCTCGAACGTGGCGAACGAGTGACAGCCGATGTCGCCCGACACGTGCGGCCGGCCGACGTCGCGCTCGGCGAGCTTGAGCGCGGCGAAAACCGGCCGCTCCGGGCAGCCGATGCAGAACCCCGGCGGGCGGGGCGGCAGCGGCGCGCCGAGCAGCTCCGCTGCCTGCTGCCGCGTCTCCTGCGCCCGCTCCAGCCAGCGCGTTCCGGCCGAAACGTCGATCCGGGGCGCGTACAGGGCCAGCAACGATGCAAGGCCGCGCACCAGCACTTCGGCACCGTATTCGCCGGTCATCTGCAGCAGGTC
>DAHVFK010000284.1 GCA_027317055.1 Betaproteobacteria bacterium
GTCCCATCCCGGCACACTTCGGTCACAGCCAGTCTGAGCTGGTCACAGTTCAGCGCCCGCAGCCGCAAGCGATCGTTGCTACGACTTGGCTAGGGCAACGGCAAGTTTTGGCGTCAGGTGCGCCAGATTCTCGGCTCGACCGCCTCGCGCCCGGCGAGCGCCGGACGCAGCACCGCCCACAGCCGCGCAAAGAGCTGCTTCGCCTGCTCGCTGGAATTTCCCAGGTAGCGTCCGACCAGCACGCCCGGCAATTGCGTCACCGCGAGGCCCTCGATCGCGCGGCAGGCCGCAAGATCGAACGGCGCGCCGGCGGCGAGCAATGTGGCGCACACCGGCTGGCCCTGCAGGCCTGCGGGCGAATCCAGCAACGCGCCGCCGCCATCGATGCGCCCGCGCTCGATCCACAGCAGCTTGCCGTCGCGGTACAGCCTGTTATCGAGCCGGATCTCGCCCTTGCCGAAGCGCTCGCCCGAGCCGGTGCGGCCCAGGCACAGGATTTCCCAGCCGAGGTAGCGCGCGTCGCCCGCGAGGCGCACTTCGGAGGCGAGCGTCGCCAGCGCGCCGTCGAACACGATCGTCTCCTGCGGCAGCCACTCGAGGCAGGCGCCGGGCGCGACCTCGAATTGGAGCCGCTGGCTCGCCTGTGCGCCGGCCGAGCGGTACCACTTGCCGGCTCCGGGAGTGGTGAGCAGCGCGTGCGCGCCCGGGCCCGCGCTCAGAGAGAGCTCGAGCTCGTCGCCGCCGGCGATTCCGGCCGGCGGGTGAATGATGATCGCGTGGCACACCTCGCCGCCCTCGGGATAGAGCGGCTTTTGCACCACCAGCGGCCCGTCGTGGCGGCGCGCGGCGAGCACGCTGCGCGCGCCCGCGCGCTCGAAGCGCAGCGCGAGCTCGGCCTTCCAGGGCGCAGCGACGGGCTCCGCGATCCGCATGCGCCGATCATACCGCCAGCAGCTTGCGTACGCCGTCGCGCTCCATGTCGGCGCCGGCGCCGCGCGCGATGATCTCGCCGCGCTCCATCACCAGATACTGGTCGGCGAGCGACTGCGCGAAGTCGTAGTACTGCTCGACCAGCAGGCTCGACATCTCGTCGCTCGCCGCCAGCGCGCGGATCACGCGCTCGATGTCCTTGATGATCGAGGGCTGGATGCCTTCGGTCGGCTCGTCGAGAATCAGCAGCCGCGGGCGCATCGCCAGCGCGCGCCCGATCGCGAGCTGCTGCTGCTGCCCCCCCGAGAGGTCGCCGCCGCGCCGCCCGAGCATGCTCTTGAGCACGGGCAACATCTCGAAGATGCGCGCCGGCACCTTGCGCGCGCCCATCAGCAGGTTCTCCTCCACCGTCAGGCGCGGAAAGATCTCGCGCCCCTGCGGCACGTAGCCGATTCCGGCGCGAGCGCGCAGATAGGGCTTGGCATGCGTGATGTCTTTGCGCTCGAAGCTCACCACACCGGTCGCAGCCGGAATCAACCCCATCAATGTCTTCAGCAGCGTGGTCTTGCCCACCCCGTTGCGCCCGAGCAGCGTGGTCACTTTGCCGCTGGGCACCTCGAAGCTCAGATCGCGCAGGATATGGCTGCCGCCGTAGTACTGGTTGAGGCCCTCGATCGCGAGCATCTCAGCGCCCCAGGTAGACTTCGATCACGCGCGCATCGGCCTGGACCTGCTCGTGCGGCCCTTCCGCCAGCACGCTGCCCTCGTGCAGCACGGTGACCTTGCGCGCGATGCGCGCGATGAACGCCATGTCGTGCTCGACCACCACCAGCGAATGCTTGCCCGCGAGCGTCAGGAACAGCTCCGCGGTGCGCTCGGTCTCGTCGTCGCTCAGGCCGGCCACCGGCTCGTCGAGCAGCAACAGCCTCGGCTCCTGCATCAGCAGCATGCCGATCTCGAGCCACTGCTTCTGGCCGTGCGAGAGCAGCCCCGCGACGCGCTCGGCCGCGCCGGCGAGGCCGACGCGCTCGAGCATCGCGGCGATGCGGTCGCGCGCCTCGGAGGACAGGCGCGCGAACAGCGTGCGGCGCACGCGCTTGTCGGACTTCATCGCCAGCTCCAGATTCTCGAACACCGTATGCTGCTCGAAGATGGTCGGCTTCTGGAACTTGCGCCCGATGCCGGCCTGCGCGATCTGCGCTTCGCTCAGGCGCGCGAGGTCGATCGTCTGGCCGAAGAACGCCGTACCCTCGTCGGGCCGCGTCTTGCCGGTGATCACGTCCATCATGGTGGTCTTGCCGGCGCCGTTGGGCCCGATCACGCAGCGCAGCTCTCCGACGTCGATGCTGAGCGAGAGCTTGTTGAGCGCCTTGAAGCCGTCGAAGCTGACGCTGATGTCGTCCAGATACAGGATCGCGCCGTGGCTGGTGTCCAGGCCTTCGCTCGCCATGCGGCCGTACACCGCCTCGCCCGAAGGCGGCGACGAGTCGAGCGCCGTCGAGTAGGCCATGCTGCTCATGCGGCCGGCGCCGGCTTGCCCCGGCGCAGCAGCCGCAGCGCGCCAACCACGCCCTGCGGCAGGAACAGGGTCACCAGGACGAACAGCAGCCCGAGAAAGTAGAGCCAGATCTCGGGAAAGGCCTGGGTGAAGAAGCTCTTCGCGCCGTTCACCGCGAACGCGCCGAGCAGCGCGCCGACCAGCGTGCCGCGGCCGCCGACCGCGACCCAGATCGCGATCTCGATCGAGTTCGCGGGCGACATCTCGCTCGGATTGATGATCCCGACCTGCGGCACGTAAAGCGCGCCTGCGATGCCGCACAGCACAGCCGACAGCGTCCACACGAACAGCTTGTAGTGCTCGGTGTTGTAGCCGCAGAACATGACGCGCGGCTCGGCGTCGCGGATCGCGGCCAGCACGCGGCCGAACTTCGAGCTCACCAGCCAGCGCGCGAGCAGCAGCGAGCCGATCAGCGCGCCAGCGCTGAGCATGAACAGGACGACTCTCATCTGCGGCGTCGCGATCGGGATGCCGAGAATGCGCTTGAAATCGGTGAAGCCGTTGTTGCCGCCGAAGCCGGTATCGTTCCTGAAGAACAGCAGCAGTGCGGCGTAGGTGAGCGCCTGGGTGATGATCGCGAAGTACACCCCCTTGATGCGCGAGCGGAACGCGAACCAGCCGAACACGTAGGCGAGCAGTCCCGGCACGAGCACCACCAGCGCCGCGCAGTACCAGAAATGCTCGGTGAAGCTCCAGTACCAGGGATAGGCCTTCCAGTCGAGGAACACCATGAAGTCCGGCAGCGGGCTGTGGTAGACGCCGTCGAGCCCGATCTGGCGCATCAGGTACATGCCCATCGCGTATCCGCCCAGGGCGAAGAACAGGCCGTGCCCGAGCGACAGGATGCCGGCGTAGCCCCACACCAGGTCCATCGCCAGCGCGACGATCGCGTAGCACAGGAACTTGCCGCACAGGCCGACCCAGTATTGGGACAGGTGCAGCGCGCTGCCCTGCGGTACGACCAGCGCCAGCACCGGCACCACCAGCAGCAGCGCAGCCGCGAACGCCGCGAGCGCGATCCAGCCGCGCGCGCTGAACAGCCGGGTCATGCCTCCACCGCCCGGCCCTTGAGCGCGAACATGCCCTGCGGGCGCTTCTGGATGAATATGATGATGAATACCAGCACCGCGATCTTGGCCAGCACCGCGCCCGACCACGACTCGAGCAGCTTGTTGACCAGCCCGAGTCCCATTCCGGCGTAGACGGTACCGGCAAGCTGGCCGACCCCGCCCAGCACCACCACCATGAACGAGTCGACGATGTAGGCCTGGCCGAGCGCGGGTCCGACGTTGCCGATCTGCGACAGCGCGCAGCCGGCCAGCCCCGCGATGGCGCAGCCCAGGCCGAAGGCCAGGGTGTCGACGCGCGCGGTCGGCACGCCGACGCAGCTCGCCATGGCGCGGTTCTGCGTCACGCCGCGCACATACAGGCCGAGCCGCGTGCGCGTGAGCAGCAGCCAGATCCCCGCCACCACCGCGGCGGCGAACAGGATAATCACGATGCGGCTGTACGGCAGCACCAGGTTGGGCAACGCCTGCACCCCGCCCGACATCCAGCTCGGGTTGTCGACCTGCACGTTCTGCGCCCCGAACAGCGAGCGCACCGCCTGGATCAGCATCAGGCTGATGCCCCAGGTCGCAAGCAGGGTCTCGAGCGGGCGGCCGTACAGCCAGCGGATCACCGTGCGCTCGAGGACCATGCCGACGCCGCCGGACACCACGAACGCCGCCGGCACCGCCGCCGCCAGGTACCAGTCGAACGCGCCGGGCAGGTAGGCATGGAAAAGGTTCTGCACCACGTAGGTCGCGTAGGCGCCGAGCATCATCAGCTCGCCATGCGCCATGTTGATCACCCCCATCAGGCCGTAGGTGATCGCGAGCCCGAGCGCCGCGATCATCAGGATGCTGCCCAGGCTCAGGCCGGCGAACAGCAACCCGAGGCGCTCGCCCCAGGCCAGGCGCCCGCGCACGTGCGCGAGGCTCGCCTGCGCCGCGGCGCGGATCTCCGCGTCCGGCTCGGCCCAGCTGCCGCCGGGTTTTTTCGCCACCAGCGGCAGCAGCAGGGTCTCGGTCTTGGAACTGCCCGAGCTTGCGAGGGTGCGGATCGCCGCCAGGCGCTCGGCCTTGGGTCCGGCGTACAGGTGCACCGACGCCGCGACGATCGCGAGCACGCCCTTGATCTCGGGGTCGGTCTCGCGCGCCAGGGCCTTGTCCACCACCGCCAGCGCCGCGGCGCGCGGATCGTCGGCCAGCTCGCGCGCAGCCTTGAGTCGCGTGGCCCGGTCGTGCGAGACCAGGCGCAGCGCGGAAACCGCGGAGTCGAGCACGCCGCGGATGCGGTTGTTGAGCACGACGTTGCTCGCGTCCTGCGGCATCGGCGAGACCTTCTCGCCGCTCACCGCGTCGATGGCCGAGTCGCCCTGGACGATCAGCACCCGGT
>DAHVFK010000285.1 GCA_027317055.1 Betaproteobacteria bacterium
GCCGTTCGCAGGCCGTGTCGCGGCTCCCCGTGCAGGCGGAGCACCCAAACTCTTGACCGCAGTCAAGGCGCAAGCAGGGGCGCTGTATCGACAATCGCGAAGCTTGGCAGTCCAACCAGGAAGGAGGAGGGGATCATGAACAAAGCATTCACCCGAGCATTGGGCGCCGCGCTCACCGCGGCAGTGGTGACGGTGTGGCCGGCGACCGCGCAAGCCTGGAAGCCGACCAAGACCGTCGAATTCATCGTGCCGGCCGGCATCGGCGGCGGCGCGGGGCAGATGGCGCAGCTGATCCAGGGCATCGTCACCAAGTACAAGCTGATGCCGACCTCGATGGTCGTGATCAGCAAGAAGGGCGGCTCCGGCGCCGAGGGCTTCCTCTACGTGAAGAACGCCAAGGGCGACCCGCACAAGATCATCATCACCCTGTCCAACCTGTTCACCACGCCGCTTGCCACCGGCTCGCCCTTCAGCTGGCAGGACTACACGCCGATCGCGATGATGGCGCTCGACGAGTTCGTGTTCTGGGTAAATTCGAAGACGCCCTATAAGACCTCGGAGGAATATCTCGCCGCGGTCAAGAAGGAGCCGGGGAAGTTCAAGATGGGCGGCACCGGGTCGAGGCAGGAAGACCAGATCATCACTGCCGCGATCGAGCAGCAGACCGGTGTCAAGTTTACCTACGTGCCGTATCACGGCGGCGGCACGGTCGCCACCCAACTGGTCGGCGGGCACATCGACTCGAGCGTCAACAATCCGATCGAGGCGGTGGGGCACTGGCGCGCCGGCAACGTGCGGCCGCTGTGCGTATTCGACGCCAAGCCGATGCCCTATACGGCCAAGATCACGAAGGACATGGCGTGGGGTGAAATCCCGACCTGCAAGTCGCAGGGGCTCGACGTCGAATACCTGATGCTGCGCGGCATCATGACGGCGCCGGGAGTGTCTCAGGATGCGGTCGACTACTACGTGAAACTGCTCGAGAAAGTCCGCTCGGAGCCGGAATGGAAGGCGTTCATGGAGAAGGGCGCCTTCAATCAAAGCTTCATGACCGGCGCCAAGTTCCACGACTGGCTGTCGGACGCGGCCGAGGTTCATCAAAAGCTGATGGAGAAGGCCGGCTTCCTGCACAAGTAATGCCGCTTGCCCGGGTTTGCGGGGGCGCCGTCTGCACAGGCGCTTCCCGCAGCTTGCTGCCTGTTGTTCCTTATGAGTGTTGCGCGCCATGGCTGAAGGCCACGACAAAGAAGTTCCGCTAAAAGGCGTCGTTTCCAACCGCACCATGAACATCGTGGTGTCCCTGATTCTGATGGCCGTCGCAGCGGTGGTGATGATCGCGAGCTACCGCCTCGGCGCCGGCTGGGCCAAGGACGTGGGGCCCGATTCCGGCTATTTCCCGTTCTATGTCTCGCTGATCATGTTCGTCACCAGCGGCGCCACCCTGGTGCAGCACCTGTTCCAGCGGCGGCAGGACGGCGAGCGCATGTTCATTGCGCAGCACGAGCTGGTGATGGTGCTGCAGGTCCTGATTCCGACCCTGATATTCGTCGTGCTGTCGATCTATATCGGGATCTACATCTCGATGGCCCTGTTCATCGGCTTCTTCATGATGTGGCACGGCCACTATCGCTGGTACAAGGCGCTTCCGATGGCGATCGCGGTGCCGGTGGTGCTGTTCGTCGTGTTCGAAATCTGGTTCCTGGTGCCGCTGCCGAAAGGCCCGTTCGAGGCATGGCTCGGCTATTGACGCCGGCGCGCCGCGCCGGCCTGGGGGAGGAGGTCTAGTTGGACGCGTTCCTTTCGCTGCTGCACGGCTTCGACGTGCTGCTGACGGTTCCCAATATCGGGTACATGGTGCTCGGCATCCTGTTCGGCGTCCTGCTCGGCTTCCTGCCCGGGGTCGGCGGGGCGAACGGGATCGCCATCCTGCTGCCGCTGACGTTCTCGATGCCGCCCACCACCGCCATCATCATGCTGTCGGCGATCTACTGGGGCGCCCTGTTCGGCGGCTGCATCAGCGCCATCCTGTTCAACATTCCCGGCGAGCCGTGGTCGGTGGCCACGACCTTCGACGGCCACCCGCTCGCCAAGCAGGGCCGCGCCGGCGAGGCGCTCACGGCCTCGCTCAGCTCGTCCTTCATCGGCGCGCTGATCGCGACCATCGTGCTGACGTTCCTCGCGCCGATCGTGGCGAACTTCGCGCTCGCTTTCGGTCCGCCCGAATTCTTCTCGGTCTACCTGCTGACCTTCTGCAGCTTCGTCGGCATGGGGCGGCAATCGCCGTTCAAGGTCATCTCGGCCATGATGCTCGGCTTCGCCTTCGCCAGCGTCGGCACCGACGAGATCACCGGCGGCCTGCGCCTGACCTTCGGCACCGAGACGCTGCTGACCGGGTTTCACTTCCTGATCGCGGTCATCGGCCTGTTCGGCATCGGCGAGATCCTGGTGACGATCGAGAAGGGGCTGCATTTCGAGGGCCAGAGCGCCAAGATCAACCCGTTCGTGGTGTGGCAGACATGGAAGAAGCTGCCGCAATACTGGGTCACCATCGTCCGCGGCACGGCGGTCGGCATCTGGCTCGGCATCACGCCCGGCGGCGCGACCCCGGCCTCGTTCATGAGCTACGGTCTGGCCAAGCGCTTTTCGAAGGACGGCGGCAAGTTCGGCAGCGGAATGCTGGAAGGCGTGGTGGCGCCGGAGACCGCGGCCCACGCCGCCGGCACGAGCGCGCTGCTGCCGATGCTTACGCTCGGCATTCCCGGCTCGCCCACCGCCGCGGTGCTGCTCGGCGGCCTGCTGATCTGGGGCCTGGATCCGGGGCCGCTGCTGTTCGTCGAGCACAAGGACTTCGTCTGGGGCCTGATCGCCTCGATCTACCTCGGCAACCTGGTGGGGCTGATCGTCGTGCTGTCCACCGTGCCGTTCTGGGCCAGCATCATGAAGATCCCGTTCGCGATCATCGCTCCCATCATCATCGTGATCTGCGGCATCGGCTCGTATACGCTGTCGAACGCGCCGGCCGACCTCATCTTCATGGTGATGTTCGGCGTCATCGGCTACCTGTTCAAGAAGCTGGACTATCCGCTGGCGCCGATGGTGCTGGCGATCGTGCTGGGCGGGCGCACCGAGAACTCGTTCCGCCAGGCGATGCTCGGCTCGCAAGGCGACCTTTCCATCTTCTGGTCGAACGGACTGGTCGGGAGCATTTCGGCGCTCAGCATGGTGATGCTGTTCTGGCCGGCGATCGCCTGGCTGTACCGCAGGCTGCGCTAGCGCCGGGCGAGCTTCTGCTTCAGGCGCGAAAGCGTCTCGGGCGTGAGGTTGAGGTAGGCCGCCAGCTCCTTCTTCGGGATGCGGCCCGCGAGCTCGGCGTGCTTGCGCTGGAAGCGGGAAAGGCGCCCGGGAGCGTCGAGCAGGTGGAGAGTGATCGTATGCGCCATCACCTCGGACATCAGTTTCATGACGTCGTGCTCGAAGCGCGACATCACCGCGGGATGGCGCTCCATGAATTCGACCCACTGCGGCAGCCCGAGCTCGACCGCGCGCACCTTGGTCACCGCGACGATGCTGTAGGGCATCGGCGTGCCCAGCCGCCAGGCCGCGTAGGACGTGTCCATGTCGGCCTCGCCGGCGAAGCGCAGGATCATCTCGCGCCCCTCGGCGTTGGAGACCACGCGCTTGAGCATCCCGTCGAGGATGAAGAACTGCTCCATCTCGGTGTCGCCCTGGCGCACCAGCAGGTCGCCCTTGCGGTACTCCGCCACCGCCAGCAGGGGCTCGAGTTCGTCCCACTGCGGGGCGCTCATGTCCTGCAGGACCGGGTTCTGGCGCAGCTGCAGCCGGATGGTGTTGCGCTGCGGATGGGTGGCGAGAGTTGCCATTCGCGAAGACGCGCCGCGGCGGTGCCGCAAAACTGACATTCTAGACGATTGAAACCCTTGACCTCAGTCAAGGGCGATCCGGCGCCCCTGTCACTACCATAACGACCTTCGCGCAGGGCGCAACCTCGGCACCACAGGAGATCATTATGGGCGCTACCGTAATCGAGCCGAACGTCACGCCGGACGCAAATGCGATGCAAGTCACCGACGGCTTTCACCTGGTCATCGAGGCTCTCAAGCTGAACGGCATCGACACGATCTTCGGCCTGCCCGGCATTCCCATCACCGACCTGACCCGCAAGGCGCAGGCCGCCGGCATGCGAGTGATCTCTTTCCGCCACGAGCAGAACGCCGGCTACGCCGCGTCGATCGCCGGCTTCATGACCCAGAAGCCGGGCATCTGCCTGACGGTGTCCGCGCCGGGATTCCTAAACGGGCTGACGGCGCTCGCCAACGCCACTACCAACTGCTTCCCGATGATCCTGATCAGCGGCTCGAGCGAGCGCGAGGTCGTCGACCTGCAGCAGGGCGACTACGAGGAAATGGACCAGCTGGCGATCGCCAAGCCGCTCGCCAAGGCGGCCTTCCGCGTGCTGCACGCAGAGGACATCGGCGTGGGCGTCGCGCGCGCCATCCGCGCCGCGCTGTCAGGGCGCCCGGGCGGGGTCTACCTCGACCTGCCGGCCAAGCTGTTTCCGCAGTCCGTCGACGCGGAAGCCGGCCGCAGGTCGCTGATCAAGGTGGTCGATCCGGCGCCGCGCCAGATCCCGGCCCCGGACGCCGTCAAGCGCGCTCTGGATCTGCTTCGTTCCGCAAGTAAACCGTTGATCATTCTCGGCAAGGGCGCCGCGTATGCGCAAGCGGATTCCGACATAAGAAATCTGATTGAAAAAACGGGGATTCCCTATTTGCCGATGTCGATGGCCAAGGGCCTGCTGCCCGACACGCACGAGCAGTCGGCTTCGGCGGCGCGCTCCTACGTGCTGCCCGCGGCGGACGTGGTGATGC
>DAHVFK010000286.1 GCA_027317055.1 Betaproteobacteria bacterium
GCTCGGGGGTGAGGATCTGCTCGAGCAGCGCCGCGAGCTGCACCTCGCCCATCACGCCCCGGTTCTTGACGTTCGACAGCACCTTCTTCAGGTCGCCCACGCCGGCGGCGAGCGACTGCATCTCGCCCAGTCCCTTGTGCACCAGCTCGAGCCGCTCGGAGACCTGCTTGAACGATTCCGACAGCCGCTGCTCGAGCGTCGCGTGCAGCTTCTCGTCCACCGTGCGGCGCATCTGCTCGAGCTTGTCGGCGTTCTCGATCCGGATTTTCTCAAGGCCCTGCCCGACCGTGCTGCGCAGCGTCTCGAACTGCTGGTTCTGCAGCCCGGCGACCGAGGCAATCTGGGTCGACATGCCCTGGCCGAATGTGGCGAGGCTGTTCGACAGCTCCTCGCGCGCCTCGCGCGCCGAGGTCCGTTCGCGCGCCAGCAGCACGCCCAGCAGCACTACCGCCGCGCCGGCGGCGACCAGCGTCAGCACGAGCAGAACGTCGGTCATGGCTGCCTCGACTCGGGCTCCGAGTCCATCAGGGCGTAGAACCGCGCGACCAGCGCAAACAGCACCTTCTCCCCTCCCAGCAGCTCGAATGGCGTGACGTGTTGCGACATCAGATTACACCCGATCGCCCGGCCTTTTCAGCGGTAAACCTCACGCCGGTGCCCGACTGCGAGCGCCAGCACGACCAGCCGGCCATCGAGGATCTGGCAGATGATGCGGTAGTCGCCCACCCGGTAGCGCCACAGGCCGGCGCGGCCGCCCTTGAGCGCCTCGCCGAAGTGGCGCGGGTTCTTGCAGCCTTCGATGCGCTCGTCGAGCCAGTCGAGGATGCGGCGCCGGACCTGCGCGTCGAGCTTGCGCAGCTGGCGCTCGGCGTGGTCCGCGATCTTAACGCTCCAGGCCAAGCTCTTTTCTGAGCTGCCGCAGCGACTTGGTCGAGCGCGTGGCGCGCAGCGCCTTCTCCGCCAGCTCCAGGTCCTCGGCGTCCTCGAGCAGGCGCACGATCGCCTCGCGCACCACCTCGCTCTTGGAGCGCCCGCTCACGCGCGCGAGCGCCGCCAGCTTGGCTTCGAGTTCCTTTTCCAGACGCAGGGCGAGCATCGGACACTCCGTATAACGACGTATGACAATTATAGCAAAGGTCAATACGCGACCGCACCAAGCAGGCCGGCGATGTAGAGCCAGCCGAAACTGCGGTTGTGCCACAGGCTGAAGCGGTGGTACCAAAGGGGCCAGCCGACGTAACCGGCGGGCGCCGTCGCCGGTCTTGCCGCGGCCAATGTGCGGATCGCGCGCCAGGCCGGCGCGACATTGACCAGCACCAGCAGCGTCGGCCACGGCAATGCGCCGGCCAGGACCGCCCAGGCGATCGTGACGTACATCGCGAGTATGAGGCCGATCTCGACCCATCTCGATGTGGCATCGCCCAGCAGCACCGGCAGCGTACGGATCGCATGCGCGCGATCGAATTCAGCCTGATCGATGTGCTTGCCCCACAGTACGGTCATCACGCCGAGACCGGAAGGAATGCCGGCGACCAGGGCCGCGAGCGAGAACTGCCCGCTGATCGCGAAATACCCGCCGCTGACCATCAATGGGCCCCAGACCACGAAGGTCGCGAACTCCCCCAGACCGATTTCCTTCAACGACACGGGCGTAGCGTCATAAAGGATGAGGACTGCCATGCCCGAAACAGCATACGCGAGCACCCATAATCCCACCCAGTGCACGAATAGCAGGGCGATCGCCAGGTTGATCGCCACCATCACGGCAATTGACGCCAGGATTTGCTTCTCCGTCATCACTCCATCCGCAATGGGATGGAGCGTGTACCTTCTGCGCGGCGAATCCGGGGTGTCGTGCCCGCGCCGATAGCCGAAGTAGTCATTCGAAAGATTGCTGACCGCGTGCAGGGTAACCAGCGCGAACAGCACCAGCAGGAAGCGCAGGCCGTCGAAGCGGCCGTCGAGCAGGGCCATGAGTCCGCCGATCACGGCCGCCTGGGCGGAAATCACCAGGATCACCGAGCGCGCCGAAAACAGGAAACGCGAGACGAAATCGCGCGGTGGATTCTGTGCCGGATAGAACCCCCGGAAAGCCAGGTACCAATCGCGGATCATGTCTTAGATCGGCGCAACGTCGACGATCTCATCTAGCCAACCGTTTGGCATTCCTGTGTGCATGTGAAACCGTGCCGGCGAAGGAGCGCCGCTTCTTGCTCTCCGCGTTGACGGCGTCGTGAGGGCACACTGTTATTTGACCTCCTCCAGCTTGACACCTCGAGCCGCACGAAAGCTAGCGCGAGCCTGCTCGACGCGCTGTAAGAACCGGGGATCGTGTTCCAGCCGGTAGTCGAACCAGTCGTCCTCCGATTTGAACCCGATCAGTACGCCGGCCGGCTTGCCGTGGCGTGTGATGATGACCTCCTGTGTCTCGGCTTCCCGAAGAAAACGAGACAAGTCATCTTTGACCTCGGAAAGAGGTACTTCCTTCATTTTGGACTTCCGAACCGCCCTAGCCATGACTCAGCCTCCGGTTTAGGTACGATCGCCAATATCTCCACGGCCGAACCCGAAACATCGTAGAACACACGGACCTCCTCGACGCGAAGCCTAAACTGCGGTCGTGCCATACCGCGCAGGCGCTTGATTCGGCTACGACTGGTCTTGGTTGGTTCATGTCTCAAATGGGTTTCGAGGGCTTCCTTTACCGCCGTCCGTTCGCTGGCCTTCAGTCTGCGAAGATCTTCGACGGCCTCGGTTGCCAAGAGTATCTCGAATCGCATTCTGGCCATATTATAGCCAGAACGCTTGAGATCGGATAGCGCGCTCTAACGACGTATGACAAGGGGACACCAGATAACCGAAGCGGAATAACGTGGTCTGACCCCAGTTTTACAAGATTAGCCCAAGACAAAGAGCGTGAAAGTATTAATGGGTCAGGCCTCCGACATGACTCGACGAAACGTGGGGAGCAGGATCTGCGCGGCGCCGGATGGTGCGCCGCAATAGGAGGAAATTACCGCGAATCCCGTCGCGGGAACGCGGGACGCGCACCGGCTCGGGGCAACACCATGAACCGTGCGGCCTGCTACACCGCGTCGCGCAGGGTGAGCGCCGGCGAGGCGCGCAGAACTTTGCGCGCGGAGAGCCAGGCGTTGAGCGACAGCAGCGCCAGGCCGGCGAGCGGGCCGGCGATGATCAGCATGGGGCTCGGCGGCAGGTCGAGGTCGAACACGCGCAGCGCGAGCAGCTGGCCGATGGCGGCCGCGCCGGCGGTGGCGAGGATGCCGGCGACCAGGCCCATGGCGAGGAACTCGACGCGCTGGCTGCCGGCGACCTGGGCGCGCGAGGCACCGTAGACGCGCATCACCGCCGCCTCGCGCCGGCGCTCGTCCTCGGTGGACACCAGCGCCGAATAGAGCACCAGCAGGCCTGCGCCGAGCGCGAACAGGAACACGAACTGGACCGCGGTGATGAGCTGGTCGATCACGCCCTGGGCCTGGCGCAGCGCGGCGCCGACGTCGACCACGGTGAGGTTGGGGAAGCGCTGCGTGAGGGCCTGCATCGCGCCCTCCTCGTCGGAATCGACGCGGAACGCGGTGATGTAGCTGGTCGGCATGCCATCGAGCAGCGCCGGCGGTGCGATGACGAAGAAGTTGACCTTCAGCGAGTCCCAGCGCAGTTTCCTGAGCGAGGTGACGCGGCCGCTGAAGGACTCGCCGCCGGCCGTGAATGTCAATTCATCGCCGAGCTTCCAGCCGAGGGTCTTGGCGATGCCCTCCTCGACCGAGAGCTGGTGCGGATCGCCGCCTTTCTTCCACCAGCTGCCGGCGGCGAGCTGGTTGTAGCCCGGCATCTGGTCGGCGTAGGACAGGTTGAACTCGCGCTCGACCAGGCGCTTGGCGCGCTCGTCGCGGTAGTCCTCGGCCGCGACCGCCTTGCCGTTCACCGCGGTGAGCCGCCCGCGCACCATGGGATAGATCTCGGGCACGCCGATGCCGCGCGCGGTAAAGAACGACTTCACCGGCGCGAGCTGGTCGGGCTGGATGCCGAGCACGAAGCGGTTCGGCGCATCGGGCGGCGCGGCGCGGCGCCAGGCGTTTACCAGGTCGTTGCGGGTGAAGCTGAGCAGCAGCACCGCGGTCAGGCCGAGCGCGAGGCTCGCGACCTGGATCGCGTTGCCGCGCGCGTGGCGCTTCAGGTTCGCCAGGCCGTAGCGCAATGCGCTGCTGTTGGCGCCCGCCAGGCGCGCCACCGGCGCGCTCGCCGCCGCGCGCAGTGCGACCCAGGCGGCGGCGTAGAACACCGCGACCGCGACGCCGAAGCCGCCCACCACGTAGACGCCCAGGCGCAGGTCGCCGGCCTGCCACACCAGCAGCGCCGCGAGCGCGCAAAGGCCCAGCGCGTACACCGCGAGCGTGCCGCTCCGCGCCGGTCCCGACTCGCGCCGGATCACGCGCAGCGCCGGGACGTTCTTCAGCTGCACCAGCGGCGGCAGGGCGAAGCCCAGCAGCAGCACCAGGCCGACCAGGAAGCCCTGCGCCGCGGGCAGCGGCGTCGGCGCGGGCAGGTCTGCCTGCAACAAGCCGGCCAGTGCGCCGGCGAGCGCCTCCTGCGCCGCGTAGCCGGCCAGGCAGCCCACGGCGCAGGCGGCCAGGCCGAGCGCGAGGAACTCGCCGCCGTAGAGCGCGAGCAGCCGGTTCTGCGTCGCGCCCAGGCAGCGCATCACCGCGCAGCCGTCGAGGTGGCGCTCGACGAAGCGGCGCGTGCCGAGCGCGATCGCCACGCCGGCCAGGATCGCCGCCAGCAGCGCGGTCAGGCCGAGGAAGCGCTGCGCGCGGTCGATCGAGGCGCGCACCTGCGGCCGCCCGCTCTGCAGGTCGTCGACGTG
>DAHVFK010000287.1 GCA_027317055.1 Betaproteobacteria bacterium
GTCCACTCGAACGCCAGCACGTGGCCGCGCGGCGCAAGCCCTGCCGCCGGCCGCAGCACGTCCGACACGATCGGGCCGTGGCGCGTGATGCGCACGAGCAGCTTCACGTCGGGCGCGCCGCGCACCTTGATCGTTTCCTGGCGGACCGCGAACGGTCGCGGACCGTCGGGCGTCAGGTAGGCGTCGCGGCCCTCGAGTTTCTCGATGTACAGGTCCTGCACGTCGGGGCCGGTGTTGGTCGCGCCCCAGGCGATGCGCTCGTTGTGGCCGAGCACGATCCCCGGCACGCCCGGCAGCGTGGCGCCGATCGCGTCGAAGCCGGGCGCCGTGAGCTGCGCGAAGTACCACACCGGCGGCGCGGTCAGGCCGAGGTGCGGGTCGTTCGCGAGCAACGGCTTGCCGCTCGCGCTGCGCTTGCCGCTCACCACCCAGTTGTTCGATCCGGCGCCCTCGGGCAGCCAGTGCGGCAGCAGCGCCGCGACCTGCTGCATCGCCGCGCCGAGCGCGCGCGCGTCGCCATCGAGCCCGCCGTAGAGCGTCTTCAGGTCGCGGATCTTCAACCGCGCATCGCCGGGATACGGCGGCAGCAGCTCGTCGATGCGCGCCTGCGGCAGCGTCTTCACCAGGCGCATGCGCAGCAGCTCGTTCTTCCAGTTCGCGCCCAGGTCCCAGCTCATCATCTTGATCCACGCCAGCGAGTCGGCTGGCGTCCAGGGCTCGGGCGTCACGCGCAGGATCCAGAATTCGGGCGGCAGCACTTGCCGCGTGGCGAGGAAAGCGTTGACGCCGGCGGCGTAGGCATCGAGCACCTTGCGCGTGTCCGGGTCGAGCTTCGCCAGGCTCGCCTCGGCCGCGCGGCGCACGCCCAGCGTGCGCAGGAAGCGGTCGGTGTCGAGCGCGCTCGCGCCGAGGATCTCGGCCAGGCGCCCGGCGGCGATACGCCGGCTCATCTCCATTTGCCACAGCCGGTCCTGCGCGTGAGCGAAGCCAAGGCCGAAGTAGGCGTCCTCGATCGAGGCGGCGCGGATGTGCGGGATGCCGTAAGCGTCGCGCAGCAGCTCGATCGGCGTCTTGAGGCCGTCGATGCGGATCGTTCCTTCGAGCCTGGGCAGCGACTGGCGCAGATACAGGTAGGCGCCGCCCGCGAGCAGCGCCGTCGCGGCCACCAAAACCAGCAAATAGCGGAGCAGCTTGCGCATCGCCGCAGAATACCCCCCGGGGGTACCGCAGGCGTGACTTTCGCCAATGCGGCACCGCGGCAATTCTGTTATAAGCAAATGGTTACGACGATTAGGCGGAGGCCGATCGGTGCTTTATAGCCTTTACGAAGCGCAGCATGCAGCCCTGCAGCCATTGCGCCTCGCCGCGGAGCTCTCGCGCGGCTGGTTCGGCCACCCGTTCAGTCCCTTGTCGTACTCCTATATGTCGCGCGGGCTCGCGGCGGGCAGCGACCTGTTTCTGCGCCTCACCCAGCGTTACGAGAAGCCCGCCTGGCGCGTCGACTACACCACGATCGGCGGCGAGCGCGTTGCGGTCACCGCCGAGGTGGCGCTGGCAAAGCCGTTCTGCAACCTGATTCATTTCAAGCGCGAGCTCGCGACGCCGCGCAACGACCCGAAGGTGCTGCTGGTCGCGCCGCTGTCCGGGCACCACGCGACGCTGCTGCGCGACACGGTGCGAACGATGCTGCCCGAGCACGAGGTATGGGTCACCGACTGGATCGACGCGCGCATGGTGCCGCTCGCCGCCGGGCCGTTCCAGTTCGACGACTACGTCGACTACGTGTGCGAGTGGATCCGGCTGCTCTCACCGGACCTGCACGTCGTATCGGTCTGCCAGCCGACCGTGCCGGTGCTCGCCGCGGTGTCGCTCATGGCCTCGCGCAACGAGTCGAGCCGGCCCAAGACCATGGTGATGATGGGCGGGCCGATCGACGCGCGCAGAAGCCCGACCGCGGTCAACAACCTCGCCACCCAAAAGCCGTTTTCGTGGTTCGAGCAGAACCTGATCGAGCGCGTGCCGGCGAAATATCCGGGCTTCATGCGCCGCGTCTACCCCGGCTTCCTGCAGCACGTGGGGTTCGTGGCGATGAACCCCAACCGCCACTTCAACGCGCACTGGGACTACTACAACCACCTGCTCGAAGGCGACGGCGACTCCGCCGAGCACCACCGGCGCTTCTACGACGAGTACAACGCGGTGCTCGACATGCCGGCCGAGTACTACCTCGACACCGTGAAGCGCGTGTTCCAGGACTTCGCGCTGCCCAAGGGGCGGCTGTTCGTGCGCGAAGAGCTGGTGCGTCCGCAGGTGATCCGCCACACGGCGCTGCTCAGCATCGAAGGCGAGCTGGACGACATCTCCGGCACCGGACAGAGCGAGGCGGCGCATGCGCTGTGCCTCAACATCCCCGCCGGCCAGCGCGAGCACTTCCTCGCGCCGCGCGTCGGCCACTACGGAATCTTCTCCGGCCGGCGCTGGCGCGAGACGATCTATCCGCTGATCCGGGAGTTCGTGCGCAGGCATGGCTGAGCGCCGCAGCGCTCTGGTGGTTGGCGCGACCGGCCTGATCGGGTCCTTCCTTGTGCGGCGGCTGCTCGACGACCCGGCGTACCGCACGGTCACCGTCTGGGCGCGCCGCCCGCTGGCGCTGCATGGCGCGGGCCTGAGGACGGCGACGTTAGACTTCGAGTACCTCGGCTCGCACAAGGTCGAGGCCGAGGACGTCTACTGCTGCCTCGGCACCACCATCAAGCACGCTCGCACGCGGGAAGTCTTCCGGCGCGTCGACCGCGATTACCCGCTCGTTCTGGCGCAGGCCGCCGCGCGCGGCGGCGCCAAGCGCCTGCTGGTGATCTCGGCGCTGGGTGCCGATCTGCGCTCGCGCGTGTTCTACAACCGCGTCAAGGGCGAGATGGAGTTCGGGGTGCGCGCCGCCGGCGTGCCGACCACGATCTTCTTCCGCCCGACGCTGCTCGCCGGCCCGCGCGACGAGTTCCGTATCGGCGAGCGAATCGGCCTGGCGGTCGGCGACCTGCTCGGACCGATACTGGGCAGGTACCGTCCGATCGAAGCCGATGTGGTCGCCGCCGCGATGATCAAGGCCGCGCTGACGAACCTGCCCTCCGGCGTCATCGAGTCCGAAGAAATCCGCGTCCTGTAAATCGGGGTCAGACCACGTTTTCCCGAAAACGTGGTCTGACCCCGATTTAGAGCTCGTACTGGGTGCCGGTGTCGCCGCGCGCGGCGCGCTCGACCAGCGCGCGCGGCAGATGAGGAGCGAAGAACTCGATGAAGTCGTAGGCGTAGCGCCGCAGCCACGCGCCGCGCTTGATGCCCAGGCGCGTGGTGCTCGATTCGAACAGGTGCGTGGCGTCGATCGCGCGCAGGCCGCGGTCGCGCTTCGCGTCGAAGGCCATCTGCGCCATGATGCCCACGCCCAGGCCGAGCTCGACGTAGGTCTTGATCACGTCGGCGTCGAGCGCGGTGAGCACCACGTTCGGCGCGAGGTCCTTCGCCTCGAACGCTTTCTGCACCAGCGAGCGGTTGGCGAAGGCGAAGTCGTAGGTGACGATCGGATGCTCAGCGAGCGCCTCGAGCGTGAGCGGCTTCGCCTTCAATAGCGGATGGCGCGGCGGCACCACCACGCAGCGGTTCCACTGGTAGCACGGCAGCGACACCAGCTCGGGATGATCGGCGATCGCTTCGGTGGCGATCGCGAGGTCCGCCTCGCCCGCGATCACCTGCTCGCAGATCTGGGTCGGGTTGCCCTGGTGGATGAGCAACCGCACGCCGGGATAGCGGCGCTTGAACGCCGCCACCGCCTGCGGCAGCGCGTAGCGCGCCTGGGTGTGAGTGGTGGCGATGGTCAGCGTGCCGAGCTTTTCGTCCGCGAACTCGGCGCCCGCGCGCTTGAGGTTGGCGGTCTCGGCCAGCACGCGCTCGGCGATCTCGATCACCGCCTTGCCCGGCTCGGTGAGCGCGGTCAGGCGCTTGCCGCGGCGCTCGAAAACCTCGATCCCGAGCTCGTCCTCGAGCGCCCGGATCTGCTTCGACACGCCCGGCTGCGAGGTGTGCAGCGCCTGCGCGGCCTCGGACACGTTGAGGCCGCGCCGGGCGACTTCCACCATGTAGCGCAGCTGCTGGAGCTTCATGCCCCTAGATTATAAGGACATGAGGCTGTCCAGCCTTTCAGGAATTAAGCTGCGTGTAGCGCAGGTACGGCTTCACCACGCGAAAGCCCTGCGGGAACTTCTGCTTCAGCAATGCCGGGTCGGTGAGCGACGGAACGATGATGACCTCGTCGCCCCGCTTCCAGTTGGCGGGCGTCGCCACGCTCTGGCTGTCGGTGAGCTGCAGCGAATCGATCAGGCGCAGGATCTCGTCGAAGTTGCGCCCGGTCGAAGCGGGATAGGTGATCGTGGCGCGGATCTTCTTCGCCGGGTCGATCACGAACACCGAGCGCACCGTGAGCGTGTCGTTCGCGTTCGGATGAATCATGCCGTACAGGTTCGCGACCTTGCGGTCCGGGTCGCCCAGAATCGGAAAGTTGACCTTGGTGCCCTGAGTCTCGTCGATGTCGCCGATCCAGCTCTTGTGCGACTCGACCGGATCGACGCTCACCGCCAGCACCTTGACGTTGCGCCGGTCGAACTCGGGCTTGAGCTTGGCGGTGGCGCCGAGCTCGGTCGTGCACACCGGGGTGAAGTCCTTCGGGTGCGAGAACAGCACGCCCCAGCTCGAGCCGAGCCATTCGTGGAAGCGGATCTGCCCCGCGGTGGAGTCCTGGGTGAAGTCGGGCGCCAGGTCGCCGATACGCAGACTCATGCTGATCACTCCTTGGGAATTGCGTGAGGCGCGCAGTCTAGGAG
>DAHVFK010000288.1 GCA_027317055.1 Betaproteobacteria bacterium
CCATATATTCGAGCGCTTCGGGCTTGGCGGCGGCAATCGTCGCGTCGACCGCGATCGTGTCCTCGGGGCTCGTGCCCCAGGTGAGCTGCGGCGCGAGACTGCCGGCGTCGAGTTCGACCTCGCGCTCGAAGGCCGCATCCGGGTCGGACGGCAGGGTCTTCCACCAGGCGAGCGCCGCGTCCCACTGCGCGCCACGGGGCGCGAAGCGCCGGCCCTCGAGCCAGGCGTAGGTGGTTTCGTCCGGGGCCACCATGCCGACCTTGGCGCCGAGCTCGATCGAGAGATTGCACAGCGTCATGCGGCCTTCCATTCCGAGCGCACGCACCGCGGCGCCGGCGTATTCCACCGCGTAGCCGACCCCGCCCGCCATGCCGACTTTTCCGATCAGCGCGAGGATCATATCCTTGGCGTACACGCCCCTCGGCAGTTCGCCCTCGAAGCGCGCCCGCATCGTGCGCGGCTTGCGCTGCTCGATGCTCTGGGTCGCGAGCACATGCAGGATCTCGGACGCGCCGATGCCGAAACCGAGCGCGCCGAGCGCACCGTTGGTGCAGGTGTGCGAGTCGCCGCACACGACCAGCGCGCCCGGCTGGGTGATGCCGAGCTCCGGGCCGATCACGTGCACGATGCCCTGCTCGTCGCCGCCCACGTCGAACAGGCGCACGCCCGCCTTGCGCGTCTCCAGCCGCAGCGAGTCGACCAGCACCTGGGCCCAGTCGTGCGCGCCGCCGGTGCGTCCCGGCGCGGACGAGATCACGTGGTCCGCGGTGGCGAAGGTCAGCTCGGGGTTGCGAACGGACAGGCGGCGCGCGGCGACCTCCGCGAGCGCCTTGCCGCCGCCAAGATCGTGCAGCAGGTGCCGATCCACGTGCAGCAGCGCGGCGCCGTCGCCGAGCTCGGCGATGACGTGCGCGTTCCAGACCTTGTCGAACAGCGTCAGGGCCATCAGCGTGGATACGAGCCGTTGTTGACGTCGAGCGTGGTGCCGTTGACGTACTCGGGGCAGGCCGAGCCGAGCCACAGAATCGCCTGCGCGACCTCCTCCGGCCGGCACACGCGACCGGAGTAGACGCTGCGCATCACGCCGTCGCGGCGCGACTGCGGCAGCTGCCGGTACATGTCGGTCTGGGTCGGCCCGGGCGCGACCGCGTTTACCAGCACCCCGTGCCGCCCGAGCCAGGCGGCGAAGCTCTTGGTGACGTTCAGCAGCGCCGCCTTGCTCGCGCCGTACCACAGGTCCGGGTGGCCGGTGAAGGCCGCCACCGAGCCGACGTTGACGATGCGCCCGGACTTGCGCGCGGCCATCTGCGGCGCCAGCGCCAGCATCAGCGCCACCGGCGCCTCGACGTTGACCGCCATGATCTCGCGCCGGTGCGCGTCGGGGATCGAATCGTAGGGCTCGCAGTACAGCACCCCGGCATTGTTGACCAGCGTGTCGATCGCGCCGAGCGACCCGGCCATGGCCGGGATTCCGGCGACCTCGGTTAAGTCGTACTGCAGGCGCCGCACCCCGGGCGGCAGGTCGCAGCGCGCGAAGTCCTTGTCTAGCGCCAGCACCGTCCAGCCGGCGCCGGCGAAGGCGCGCGCGGCGTGCAGGCCGATGCCCCGGCCTGCGCCGGTGATCAGCGCCGCGGGCATCTCAGGCGGCGAGCCCCGGCATGCCGAAGCCCGCTGCGCGCAGCGCGTCGATCAGACCCTGTTCCTGCGCGCGCTCGAGCTCGACCAGCGGCGGGCGCACGGTGCGCCACTGCGGGTCGTTGCCGAAGTGGGCGATGATCGCCTTCAGCGCCGGGATCATCGGCACCTTCTGTACGATGTTGCGCGTCGCAGTGATGCCGGCCTGCAGCTGATCGGCGTTCGGCGCCAGCCAGTTGCGGTACACCTGGTCGATCGGGCCGGGGTTGACATTGCCGGTCGCGGTGATGCAGCCCTTGCCGCCGTGGCGCATGTTGTCGAGCAGGAACACCTCGCTGCCGGCGAACACATCGAACCCGGCCTTGGCGAAGGCGTCCAGCATCGCCTTGGTGTTGGACCAGTCGCCGGACGAATCCTTGGCGCCGGCGACGATGCCCGGGTACTTCTTCAGCAGCCGCTCGATCAGCGCAAGCGTGATCGGAACCTGCGACACCGGGGGGATGTGGTACAGGTAAAGGCGCAGCCGCTTGTCGCCGACGCGCTCGATCACCTCGGCGAAGTTGCGGTACAGGCCCTCGTCGGAAACGCCCTTGTAGTAGAACGGCGGCAGCATCAGCACGCCGCCGCAGCCCAGCTCGACTGCGCGCCGGGTCATCGCGACCGAGTCGGTCAGCGCGCAGTGGCCGGTGCCGGGCATCAGCGCCGCGGCCGGCACGCCGCCCGCCAGCAGGGCCTCGAGCAGCTCGAGCTTCTCGCCCACCGACATCGAGTTCGCTTCGCTGTTGGTGCCGAAGACGGCAAGCCCGGAGCAGCCGTTGGCCAGCAGCCACTTGCAGTGGCGCACGAACCTCGCTGCGTCCGGCGCCAGGTTCGCGCCGAAGGGGGTGACGACCGGCGACAGGACGCCGGCAATGCGTTGTGGGATTTTCATGGACCCCATTATATGTAAGCGGTGCGCCCGCGGTAGACTTGCGGCAATGGATTTGTCCCGCACTGCGAACATCGACGACCTGCGCGAGCTCGCGCGCCGCCGCCTGCCGAAGATCGTGTTCGATTTCTTCGACGGCGGGGCCGAGGATGAGGTTACCTTGCGAGACAACCGCACCGCGTTCCAGCGTGTGCGCTTCGCGCCCGGGGTGCTGCGCGACGTTGCCAAGGTCGATGCTTCGACCGAGATACTGGGCGGACCGTCGAAGCATCCACTGGTGATTGCGCCGGTTGGTGGAATCGGAATGGGGTGGCCGGGCGGCGACCTGGCGATCGCTCGTGCCGCCGCCGCTTACGGTATCCCGTTCACCCTTTCCACCGCCGCCACGGTTTCTATCGAGGAGGTCGCCGAAAAGGCCTCTGGGCGGCTGTGGTTCCAGCTCTACGTGCTTCATGACCGGGAGTTCACGGACCGGCTGGTCGAGCGCGCGCGCGCCGCAGGCTATGAGGCGCTGGTCGTCACGGTGGACCTGCCGGTGGGCGGAAAGCGCGAGCGCGACACGCACAACGGCCTCGCATTGCCGTTTCGGCCTGGTTGGCGCGAGCTGCTCGCCGGCATCGTTCATCCGTCGTGGGCCTTGAGCGTCGTCGCCGCCGGCGGCATCCCTGAGCTCGTCAACCTGCGCGGATTAGCTGGCCGGCAGCGCGCAGACATGATCTCCACTGCGTCCTCGGTCGGCCAGCAGCACGATGCTTCGTTCGACGACAACGGGCTTGCGCGGCTGAGCGACCTGTGGAAGGGCAAACTGATCGTCAAGGGCATCTCGCGCGCCGAGGACGCCGAGCGGGCGGCCAGGCTCGGTGCGGATGCGGTGTGGCTCTCGAACCACGGCGGCCGGCAGCTCGACGGCGCGATCAGCGCGCTCGAGGCGCTGCCTGCGGTCGCGGCGGCGCTCGGCGGCAAGCTGCCGGTGCTGATCGACGGTGGCGTGCGGCGCGGCGCCGACGCGATCAAGGCGCGCGCACTGGGCGCGCAGGCGGCGGCGATTGGGCGCCCGACGCTTTACGGCGCCGCGGCGGCAGGCGAGGCCGGGGCGCGCCGCGCGCTCGAGATCCTGACCGACGAGATCGAGCGCACGCTCAGGCTGTGCGGCGCACGCACTCTAGCCGAGGTCGGCCCCGACTTGATCGCGAGCTGAAGTCGTGTCGAAGGATCTACCGGTACTGGTTGTCGGCGGCGGCATCGGCGGCCTCGCCGCGGCCCTCGCGCTTGGCCGCAAGGGCCTGAAGGTACGGGTGTTCGAGCAGGGCTCGGAATTCAAGGAGATCGGCGCCGGCATCCAGCTCGGGCCGAACGTATACCGCATGTTCGAGCTGCTCGGCCTGACCGAGGCGATCGAGGGCTACTCGGTACACCCGGACAACATGGTGATGATGGACGGCCTGACCGGCGAGGAGGTGATCCATCTACCGGTCGGCGGCGCCGCGTTCCGCAAGCGCTTCGGCGCCTACCTCTACGGCGTGATCCACCGCGCCGACCTGCACCAAGTTTTTCTCGACGCTTGCAAGGGCGAGCAGAACGTCGAGCTGAACGTGCTGGCGAAGGCACTGCGCTTCGAGCAGGACGGTGCTCGCGTGGCGCTGCACATGGAGGGCGGCGAGCCGATCGAGGGCTGCGCGCTGGTGGGCGCCGACGGTCTTTGGTCGCGGGTGCGCAACCAGCTGCTGGGCGACGCGAAGCCGCGCGTGTCGGGGCACATCGCCTACCGTGCGGTGCTACCGCGCGCCGACGTACCGCCCGATCTTTGGCAGAACAACGTCGTGCTGTGGGCCGGGCCGAAAACGCACCTGGTGCACTACCCGCTGCGCCGCGGCGAGCTGTACAACTTGGTGGCCGTGTTCCACAGCGACAAGTACGAGGAGGGCTGGAACGTCTACGGCGACCCGCAGGAGCTGGAGCAGAAGTTCTCCTCCGAGCGCCCGGAAGTCAGGCGCCTGCTGGCCAAAATCAACGCCTGGAAGATGTGGGTGCTGTGCGATCGCGAGCCGGTGCGCGAGTGGTCGCGCGGGCGCGTCACGCTGCTTGGCGACGCCGCGCACCCGACGCTGCAGTACATGGCTCAGGGTGCCAACATGGCGATCGAGGACGCGGTCGTGCTCGCCGCCTACGTCGAGCTATCCGGCCGCGACTGGGAAAAGGCGTTCCGCTGGTACCAGGACGAGCGCTACCTGCGCAC
>DAHVFK010000289.1 GCA_027317055.1 Betaproteobacteria bacterium
CTGTGGGTCAACATGGTGACCGCGACCACGCTTTCGCTTGCGCTCGCGTTCGACCCGACCGAGCCGGCGGTGATGCGCCGCCCGCCGCGCGACCCGCGCGAGCCGCTGCTGTCGAGCTACCTGGTGTGGCGCGTGATCTTCGTTTCGCTGCTGCTGCTCGCGGGCGTGCTGGGGCTGTTCCTGTGGGAGATGGGACGCAGCGGCGAGGTCGCCGTGGCGCGCGCAGCCGCGGTGAACGCGCTGGTGATGGGCGAGATCGTGTACCTGTTCAACAGTCGGCGCCTCACCGACAGCGCGCTGAACGCCGACGCGCTGCTGGGCAACTGCATCGCGCTGGTCGCGGTCGCGGCGCTGGTCGTGCTGCAGCTCGCGTTCACCTATCTGACGCCGATGCAGGCCCTGTTCGGCACCGGGGCGATGGACGCCGCGTCCTGGGGCCTGGTGGCCGCGTTCGGCGTCGCCATGTTCTTCGTGGTCGAGGCCGAAAAGGCGCTCATGCGCCGCCTGCGGGGAGCCGGCTACAGCAGATCCGCTGCACGCGGCGCGTGAAAGCGCCCGTAGCGCAGGGCAAGCGTCGGCATCACCAGCAGATTGAGGAGGGTGGAGGTGACCAGGCCGCCCAGAATCACCATCGCCATCGGACCTTCGATCTCGTTTCCCGGCGCGCCGCTGGTCAGCGCCAGCGGCAGCAGACCCAGGGCAGTGACAAGGGCGGTCATGAGGATCGGGGTCAGCCGCTCGGCGGCGCCGCGGCGCGCGGCCTCCCTGCCCCACGCCATGCCCTCTGCGCTCACCAGATGCTGGTAGTGCGATATCAACATGATCGAGTTGCGCAGCGTGATGCCGAACAAAGTCACGAACCCCACCAGCGAGCCGATCGACAGCACGCCCCCCGAAGCGACCACCATGACGACCCCACCAAGCAGCGCGAACGGTAGATTGGCGCACACCAGCAGCAGCGAGCGCGCGCTCCTCAGGGCGATGAACAGAAGGAGGATCACTCCGGCGGCGGCGAACAGCGAGCGCAGCAGAAGCTCGCGTTGCGCCCGGGTCCGCTCCTGCGCCTGGCCGGCGAATACGACGTAGGTACCTTTGGGCAGGTGCGCCTCGGTCGCGATGCGGCGCTGTGCTTCGGCGACGAAGCTCGAAAGCGCCCGCCCGCGCAAGTTCGCGGTCACGGTCTGCAGGCGCTGGGCATCGTCGTGCAGGACGATGAAGCGTCCGCTGGTCTGGTAGATGTCGGCCACTTCGCCGAGCCTGGTCATCTGGCCCTGCGGGCCGGAAAGGGCCAGCTTCCGCACCTGCGCGGGATCCTTGCGCTGGCGCGGGTCGAGCATCACGCTGACGTCGAACACGCGGTTCCCCTCGTACACCTGGCCCACGGTGGTTCCGCCATATGCAGTCTCGATGGCCTGAAGCGCATTCAGCGGCGGGATGCCCCAGCGCGCGAGGGCCTCGGTACGCAGGCGGATCACCAGCTGGGGGCTGCCCGCGGGCGACTGCACCTGGACCCCGGCTGCGCCGGGAATGCGGCGCAGGATCGCGGCGATGTCCTGCGCCTTGCGGTCAAGCACGTCCAGGTTGTCGCCGTACAGGTTCACCACGACCGGCGCGGTGTAACCGGAGATCGTTTCGCCTATGCGTTCGGTCAGAAAGGTATTGACGGAAAAGTTGGCTCCGGCGAAGCGCGACAGCGCGACGTAGATCGCATCCAGTACGCGCTGCTGGCCCGCGGCCCCGAGCGGCTTCAACTCCACTTCGAATTCGCTCGAATACACGCCCGCCGGATCGTTGACCTGGGCCGCGCGCCCGATGCGTTCCGCGACCGAGCGTACCCCGGAAATCTTCGCCACCGCATCCGATACGCGCCGCCCCAGGGCCACGGTCTGCGCCAGCGAACTGCCGGGATCGAGCTTCATGTGGATCACGTAGTGACCTTCGCGCAGTTGCGGCAGCAGCTGACCGTCGAGAAACGGCAGCGCCGCGAAGCCCGCAGCGCACAGCAGCGCGACCACGGCCATCGTTGCGCCGGCCCGAGTCTCGGTAACTGACAGCAGGCGCGTGTAGCGCTGTTTGAGCCAGCGCATCAGCGGCGGCTCCTTGTCGCTGAGCGTCGCGCCGCTGATCAGGAGCGACGCGAGTGCGGGTGTTAGCGTGAGCGCCACCGCAAGCGAGGCCATAATCGCCGAAAGATAGGCCAGCGCGAGCGGGCCGAACAGCCGACCGGTCACGCCCGACAGGGTGAGGATGGGAACGAACACCAGCGCCACGACGAACGTAGCGTAGACCACCGCGTGGCGAACCTCGAGCGAGGCTTGCAGCACCACCCGCAGCACCGGGCGCGGCTGCGGCAGCAGGCGGTTCTGGCGCAGCCGGCGGAAGATGTTCTCGACGTCGATGATGGCGTCGTCCACCACTTCGCCCAGCGCAATGGCGAGGCCGCCGAGGGTCATGGTATTGAGGCCGATGCCGAAGTGATCCAGCACTACGACTGCGGCCAGCAACGAAAGCGGTATGGCGAGCGCGGAAATCGCCGCGGCGCGCGCGCTGAACAGGAACAGGAACAGCACGGCGATGACCAGCACCGCACCGACGGCGAGCGCAATGCGCAGATGCGCGATTGCGGCCTGAATGAAGTTGGCGGGGCGAAACAGGTCCGGGTGATATTCGACCGCCTCCGCGGCGAAGACCGGCCTGAGCGATTCGAGACGCGCTTCCAGCGCTCGCGTAACCGCCACGGTGTTCGCGCGGTACTGTTCCTGCAGCACGATAACCACGCCCGGTTTGCCCATGACCAAGGCCGCCCCGACGCGCGGTGCCGGCCCTTGCGTGACGGTGGCCACGTCGCCGAGCGTCACCACCGCGCCGTCCTTTTCCCGCACCGCGACCGCGGCCAACGCCGCGGCGGAACTGGGCTGCCCCTGCGGGACGATGACGATGCGCTGATTCGCCGTCTCGATAAAGCCCGCGCCGCGCAGTCCGGTCGCGCGCCGCGCGGCCCGCACCACTTGGTCGATGGAAAGCCCGTAGCGCGCCAGGCGCTCGGGATCGAGCTGGATCTGCAGCTGCTTGACATCACCGCCGAAAACCGCCATTCCGGCCACCCCCGGAACGGCGAGCAATTGCGGCCGCACCACCCAGTCGACAAAGGTGCGTAACTCAGTCGGCGAGCGCGTGTCGGAGGTGAAGCCGACAGACAGCACGTCCGCGGTGGCGGACGCCAGCGGCAGCATCTCGGGCCGTTTCGCCAGCTGCGGCAGGCGCGCTGCTGCCACCGCAAGCTGCTCGGCGACTTGCTGGCGCGCAATGTAGATATCGGTCCCGTCGTGGAAGGTGACAGTCAGCTTGGAAAGGCCCTGCAGCGAAGCGGATCGCAGGCTCGCGAGGCCGGTGACACCTTGCAGCGCGTTTTCCAGCGGCTGGGTCACCAGCACTTCCACTTGCTCCGGGGACAAGCCGGGCGCCTCGGTCTGAACGATGACCTGGGGTGGCGCGAATTCGGGAAAGACGTCGAGCCGCACGCGGCCGAGCGACATCACGCCGTAGACCGCGAGCAGCAGCGCAAGGGCGACGACGACACCGCGAAAGCGCAGCGCAAAACTGACGATCGCGTTCAGCATGGTTTAGCGACGCAACTCAATCCGCGTCCTTTCCCGGGGGCAGCACCCCGGTGGGCGCGAATTCCTGCGCGTAGATCAGCTGGGCGCCGCGCGTCACGATCCGCTCCCCGGGTGCCCAGCCGCGAGTCACGAACCAGCCGTCGGATACGCGGCTGGCGGCGCCAATCAGGCGCCGCGTGAAGTGCGCGCTGTCAGTCTGGACATAGGCCCAGCGCCGGTCGGCGTACCAGATCACCGCCTGGTCCGGAATCACTACGCCTTGCAGCGCATGTCCGGATACCGGAACCTGGGCCACGATCCGCATTCCGACGCGTAGGCCGCCGCGCGGCACGCGGTAAAAGAACGTCTCGCCCTGAAAGGCAGGGTCGGCCCTTGGCGCGGCCGAGATCAAGCGAGCCTGTTCCGTGCGTGCTCGAATTCCCTGCGCTTGAAGCATGATCGCGGACGGCGCCGCACTCGCACGCAGCGCGGCTGGCAGGGCCAGCTGGATGAGCGCTTCCCGGCCCGAGGTCAGCGCAGCGAGCGAAGCCGAGTCCGCCAGCGCCCAGCGCGCCAGAACGCCGCCCCACTCGGCATCGGCGGCCTGTCGCAACGCGTTCATTGCCCGCGTCGCCGCCTGCAGGCGGGCCCGGTCGGCCTGCCATGCCGTGCGCGCCGCCTCAACCCGCCGGTCGGACACGTTGCGCTCTTGCCGATTGAGGCCCTCGAGCCTGCGGTACTCGCGCGCGGAGGAATCGAGGCTTGCACGTGCGGCCATGAGCTGCCCCTGGGCCGCGCCGCCGCGCGCGGAGAGCGCCGCGAGCGGTCCGGGGTCGATGACGACGCCGTAGGCGGCGAGTTCCGGCCTGTGGGCAGCGGCAGTCAGCGCCCGCGTCTCGATTCCGCTCGCCGCCTGCGCCTGGGGATCGATCGCAATCGCGTCCCGGGAATCGGCGTTGGCCGCGGAGGTCGCCAGGCAAAGGGCGAGCGCGAGCAGGCGATGGAAGTTTCTCGTTCCGGCACTCATCGGGCGTGTCCTCGTTCGATTCGCGGGTTGGATTCGGGCACGGCAGGCAGCGGCGCGCCGGCGAGCGGGCGCTCGATCGCATCCTCCAGCGCAGAGGCCGCCTTGCCGAACGCAAAAGTCGCCTCGAGGCTGACGT
>DAHVFK010000028.1 GCA_027317055.1 Betaproteobacteria bacterium
GCTCCGCACCGCCGGCCCGAGAGTCGCGCCCGATGAAAAGAATGTTCACGTGATCCAGCGGGTCACCGGGGGCCAAACGCAGAACTTCCACCGGTCGGTTACCCAGCTTGCGCCCTGCGACTGCTTGCGCAAGCTCGTCGGCTACTGCTTCGTCGCCCGCCACCCCGATCACCACTGGACTGTCGTCCCGCGCAAACGCGTCCTTGGGCCACTCGACATAGTTGCCGAACTTGTACAGAAAAGCCGCCTTGACGCGCTCTTCCAGGCCGACTGCCGTCTCTTCCGCGCTCGCGTATTCGGCCCACAGGCACAACGCGATCGCGCCCAGGACGAACGCCATTCCGATGTAAGTGTGGAAGGCGAGGCGGCGCATTAGAACTGCACAGTCAATCGAAGGAGAACGCTGCGCGCGATCTCGCTGCCCGTGGCCGCAGCACCGAACTCAAGGTGCGTTGGATCTAATAAATTCTGCGCAATGAGCGCGGCGCGAACCCCGCTGCTCACAGGCCAGCCGTAGCGTGCATCCACGGCCGTATAGGCCGGAACCGCTGGATCCGGCAGCGCACCGACGCGGCGCACGGTCAAATCGAATTCGCGCCCGCTGGCGAGGTCGACGCTCGAGCGCACCGACCATTGATGCTTCGGGTCGTTGCTCTCGCCAGCGACTCCAAAGGTTGAAGCGCTGTCCGGCGCCAAGTGCAAATGCTGGCGCAGCTCGAGCAACCCGCCGCTCAGACGCCAGGTGCGCGTTGCCTGCAGGCTGCCCCATAGCTCGACGCCGTTGGTAGTGCCTTCGATCCCGTTGCCGATCACTAGCGCGCCGCCTGGCGTCGGCTCGATGCTGCGAATGTGCTCGTGCGAATTATGGAACGCCGTAATGGAATAGGAGACAGCCCTGTTCGGCTGCGCGCGGTAGCCTATTTCGACTACGTTAGAGACTTCAGACCGGAAGTCCGGGCCGCCGGCGATCAAGAACGGGGCCTGACCCGGAACGAACAAGTCGCGGTCGATCCGCGAGGGCGTGCGAACGGCGCGCGACAGCGCACCCCACAGCAGGCGATTCTCGGTCGGCTTCCATGCCAGGCGCAGGCTCGGCATGGATTCGGTGCCGGTGTAGTCGTTGCGCTCCAGACGCGTTCCCGCGGTGAGATGCAGGTCCTCGCGCAGCGCGATCACGTCCTGTGCGAAAACGCTTGTCCAGCTCAACCCCTGATCGGCCGGAAGGAACGCGAGTGCGGCGGTATTATCGACGTGGTCGCTCGCGTGCCGGTACGACGCGCCCCAGACGATGACGTGACGCCCGAGGGTGCGCAGATTGTGTTGCAGATCGAAGTTCGCAATGTCGAGCGATTCGGCGAAAGTACCCGGATAGTTCCGGTCGGTCCGGTCGTAATAGCTTTGCAAGCGCAAGCTCGAGCCGTCTTCGAGCATCCGATTCCAGTGCGCGTTCAAATTCAGGCCCGAAACGGTGCTCATGCGAGGGTCGGCCTGCTCCAACCGGCCGCCGTACGCGTCGCCATGAAGCGTGAAGCTGTCGCGCACGCCGCTCCAGTCGGCACGAAACCCGGCCTGGCTCTTATGCCACGCATCCCTCACCGCCGTACCATCCGCGAGCGTGGTGTGGTCGAAATCCGAGAACTTGCCGTACACGCGGTAGTGTCCGCCCCCGTCCGTCGCACCCCCGTGGCGCACCGCGAGACCGTTTTCGCGGTTGCCGACTTCGACCGTGGCGAGCCCGCCCTGGGTCTCTGCCGCCGAACGTGTGATGACATTGATCACTCCGTTCACCGCGTTACTGCCCCACAGCGTTGCCGCGGGGCCGCTGATCACCTCGATACGCTCGACGTCCTCGAGCATCACATCCTGCACATCCCAGAACACGCCGGAATACAGCGGCGTGTACACGCTGCGACCGTCGATAAGAACTTGCAGCTTATTGGCGGTCGTGCTGTTGAATCCGCGTGCGCTGATTGCGTATTGATTGGCGCTGACGCGGGCGACTTCAAGATTGGGTGCGAGGCGAAGCGCTTCCGGCAAGGTGGTCGCGCCGGAGCGGCGGATATCTTCCGCCGTGATGACGAACACCGACGCCGGGGCGTCCGCCAATCGCTCGGATTTCTTCGAGACAGAGGTAATTTGGAGATTGGCGAGCTGCTCGAGGCTCAAATCGAGCAGCTCGCGAGCACCTCCGTCCACTGCGAAAGCGCCCGGGGACCGGAGAGAGATCCCAAGCGCCGCGACAATGATGAGAACGACGCTGCGTCGCGGCCGGGATCTCCCAGCCGCGGAACGATGTATCGTGGCGCGAATCGGCGAGGCCGCCTCCGCCTCGGAAATGCCCGCGATCCATCGCGCTCGTTGTATTGACACTCGGCCGCATTGACCGCTACGCCAAGTCACTCGCATGCCAGGTAAGGACTCAAACTTAGATCATTCGGTAGTGGCGATTCGGCCGCAATTGCGTGTTGCACTCTCTTTGACGTCGGCATTTCCCGATATTGCGTGTGGGGCAAATCCCTGCATTGACGCGCGTGATTCATCGGCACGGAACGAGCGCGACTCAGGCGATGAGAGCAATTCTTTGCCCGGGGATTCGGACGCGGTGCTGGCGTCCCTCGACACGGGAGGCCAACCGTCATAGCGATGCTTGTATGCAGGAATGTCATAAGGGCAATAGGGTTATTCTATTTAGCTACCCACTATCTACACACCACAACACCTGCCGTGAGTGTGTAAATATCACAAGAAGACGAATCTGCGTAGACTTGTTCCGCGAAAGGCATATGCAGGCCTACTCTCGAACGTTGCCGGGTGGGCCAGCCAGTGGGCGAGGAAGCCAACGGGATGCGCGACCTTCGCCAAATCACGAATCAGACATGCGCCACAGTGACCGTGCCGGGTCACGGACTAAGAGCGTTCGGCCGGACAATGCGATAAACGCGGATCGATCCGGCCTGCTTACGAGCTACGCTCGCAATTGCACCCACCGCATTACAACTGAAAGCGGGGCCGCGGAGTTACGGTTGACCGCTCTTTCCCGCTTGACCAGCGAGCAGTAAGCGCGTCATCTCATCCATCGGTGCCGGCCGGCTAACGAGATAGCCCTGCATTTGGTCGCAATGCAGCAGGCGCAGGATGTTGGCTTGCTCCTCCGTCTCGACGCCTTCGGCAACGACCTTCAGGCGCAACGAGTGGGCGAGCGAAATGATGGTCTGGACCAAAGTCATGGTGTCGGGATCGCTGGCCATCGTAACGATGAACGAGCGGTCGATCTTAAGCATTTGCACCGGTAGGCGTGCGAGGTAAGCGAGAGAGGAATAGCCCGTGCCGAAGTCGTCGATCGCTACGCCAATGCCGAGCCGGCGCACCTCGGTGAGCTTCTCGATACTTGCCACGATGTCTTCCATGACCAGACTCTCTGTGATTTCCAGGTCGATTCCGGTCGGCGCAAGCCCCTCCCTGACCGCCTTCTCGACGATGCCCACGAAATCGCGCTGACGCAACTGGACGGCCGAGACATTTACCGAGACTCTCGGCGGTTTGAGGCCCGCCTCGGCCCAGGCGCGGTGATCGAGCGCGGCGCGTCCGAGTGCCCAGGCACCGGCTTGGAGAATCAGGCCGGTTTCCTCAAGCAGCGGAATGAATTTTGCGGGCAGCACCAGGCCGAGCTCGGGGCTCTGCCAGCGGATCAGCGCTTCCACACCGGCGATACGCCCCGTCTCGAGTTCCACTTTGGGCTGGTAGTGCAGGACGAATTCGTCCCTTTCCAGCGCCCTGCGCAGCTTGTTCTCGAGCGACAGCGTCTCGCGGATGCGCGCGGTCATGGCCGGAGCAAAAAACAGATAGCGTTCGCCGGTTGCCTTGGCTTTCTTGAGCGCCGCCTCCGCGTTCGTGATCAGCGTCTCCGCATCGCGGCCGTCGCTCGGAAAGAGGGCGATGCCGATCCGCGCCGAAACCCTCAGCTCCTGCCCTACCAGGCTAAAGGGCGGGCTGAAGCAGGCGTCGAGCCGCTGCTCGGTCAGGCGCCCCACGTCGTCCGCTGTCTCGAGGTCCGCCGAAACGATCACGAAATGGTCCGCGCCGATCCGCGCCACCCGCGTCGGGTCGGGGCCGGCCTGCGTGATTCGCTGTCCGATCTGGCGCAGGAGCTCGTCGCCCGTCTGGCGGCCAAGAGCGTCGTTGAAGGCCTTGAAGCGCACGACGTCGACGATCGATACCGCAAGCTTGTTGCGCGCGTGCTCCGCCGCGATCACCCTCTGCTCGAGGCGCTCGAGAAGAAGCCTGCGGTTGGCGAGACCGGTGAGCGGGTCGAAATAGGCAAGATATTCGAGCTGCTTCGATTTCTCGATGTGATCAAGCGCGAACACGACGTCGCCGGCGAGCTCCGTCAGCAGCCGTATTTCGTCGTTGTCGAAAACGCCCGCCTCCGCGGCGTACAGGCAAAAGACCCCGATAACGTCGCGGCCAAGGACCAGGGGCACGGCAGCGGCGGAATGAATGCCGCGCTCCTCGAGCGCCGTGCGCATCAGGACCTGCGGATCGTTCCTTACGTCGTTCGAGACCACGGCGGCGCGCGCGCTGACCGTGCGTCCCGCCAGGCCGTCTCCCCCGGACAGCGCAAAGGGCGAGTTGTCGAGCAAGTCCCGCGCCTCTCCCGCCGAAGCCGCAGGCCGCACGATCGATGCCTGTGCGTCGACGACGCCGATCCAGGCCAGCGCGAAGTGCCCGGCGGCCACCGCGACGCGGCAGGCCTCGTCGAACAGCTCCTGCCGCTCGCCGATGCGCATGATTGCCGCGTTGATCCCGCTCAGCACAGCATAGACCCGGTTCAGGCGGCGGATACGCTTGTCCGCCAGCTTGCGCTGCGTGATGTCGCGCACGAATCCGGCAAAGGTGCGAGTCGCGCGGCCGGGGATCGGCACCACGGCGATTTCGACCGGAAATTCGCTTCCGTCGGCGCGCCTGGCCTCAAGCTCCACGCGCCGGCCGAACAGGGGTGCCTCGCCCGAGGCCAGGTGGCGTGCGAGGCCGCGCGTGTGGGCCTCTCGGTAGCGCGGCGGAATAATCAATTCGGCCATCGGCCTGCCCAGCGCCAGCTCGCGGCGAAGGCCGAAGATTGTTTCCGCCGCCGGGTTGAACTCGACGATCATGCCGCTCTCGTCGATCGTCACGAGCGCATCGAGCGACGCTTCGATAATCGCCCTCTTGAGCCCTTCGCTTTCGCGCAGCGCCGCCTGCGCGCGGACTTGGTCGCTGACATCCTGCAGCGTGTTGAACCAGCGCATCCGGCACGGCTCGCGCTGTGCGGCACCGAGCGGCTCCATCGTCTGGCGCACGTTGATCAAGGCTCCGTCGGGCCGCTGCAGGCAATACTCGAGCTCGGTCCGCTGGCGCGTTTCGACCGCTTCGACGGCTCTTGCGCGAAAGAGGTCGCGGTCCCGCGGATGAATCAGCTGCAGCCACCCTCGCGTCGACCCAGGCAGGCGCTCGGGCTCGACGCCGGCGAGCTGTGGCAGCGTCTCCGACCAGCTTTCGAAGGCGCCGTCCGGCCCGGTAATAACGTGCGCGAGCTTCGCCATGAGCTGCGCGCGGCGCAGCCCGGCCTCGATTTCCGCCCGAGCCTTTCTCTGCTCGGCCCGGTCCAGAGCGTCCGCCACGGCCCTGACGATCCGCCCCAGGTGGTTTTTGGACAGGTAGTCGTCAGCGCCGAGGCGGGTGATCTCGGCTGCCTTCTCCTCGCCTATCGTTCCCGAGACGAGGACGAATGGAATATCCGGCCGGCGCTCCTTCAGGAGCGCGAGCGCGCGCCGGCCGTCGAATCCCGGCAGCTGGTAGTCGGCGATGACGACATCGGGCGAAGCGTCGAGCGCAGCGACGTAGTCCGCTTCGCTCTCGACGCGTGTCCATGCAACGTCACGGCCGGCTTTCTCGAATTGCATGCGGATGAGGTCCGCATCCTGCGGGCTATCCTCGACATGCAACACTCGTAATGGCGCGTTCATCAGATGCGCACTCGGGAAGGGCGCACGCAGTCTGCGGCAGCGGGACGCGGATTTCTGTCGCCTTCGGGCGGAATCCGCCGTCGGGCAATTCCCGACAGCGCTAGCCGAGCTCGACGACGCCCTGCCGGATCGCGAGCTTGACCAGGCCGGCGAGGTTGTCGACCTTGAGTTTTTCCATCATGCGCGCGCGGTAGGTTTCGACCGTCTTGCGCGAAAGCGAAAGCTGGGTGGCAATTTCGACGGTCGAGCGCCCCTCGGCGATCATCTTGAGTATCTGCCGCTCGCGCGCGCTCAGCCGTGCGAGCGGATCCCGTGGCGCGTCGGACATCACATGCTCGATCAGCTCGTCCGCGAGCGGCGCGCTTAAGTAGCGCCGCCCGGCATGCACCGCACGGATCGCGTCGAGGAGGTCGTTGCCGACGGACTGCTTAAGCACATAGCCCTGCGCTCCCGCCTGAAGCGCACGCCGCACATGCATCGCATCGGAGTGCATCGACAGCATCAGAATGCGCACATTCGAGCGCCGCTGCCGGACCATCTGCGTCGCCTCGATGCCGTTCAGCACCGGCATCATGTTGTCCATGACCATGACGTCCGGCGACGTATCCCTGGCGAGTCGTATCGCGTCGCGGCCGTCGGCTGCGACGCCCGTCACCTTCATGTCCGGTTGCGAGTCGATGAGGGCCCGCAGGCCTTCGGCAACGACGCCGTGGTCGTCGGCGAGCAGAACGCGAATGATCATCGGGGAACCCGCACGCTGAGCCGTGTCCCGCCGCGCAGCGACTCGACCCGGAATTCGCCGCCGACGGCCTGCGCTCTTTCCCTCATCGTCATCATGCCAAGGCCGAAGCGCCCCTCGTCGGTCGGGTTTTCCGTCGCGCCGAGCCCTACGCCGTCGTCCGTTATCGTCATCACGCATTCGCCGGGCGGGCATCGCAGCTCGATTTCGACCGCCGTTGCCCGCGCGTGCTTGGCAACGTTGTTGAGCGCCTCCTGCGCGATGCGAAAGAGGGCAATTTCGACTTGCGCGGCAACGCGCATGTCAGGCTCGTGCGCGACGAGCGAGACGGCGACCCCCGAGCGCGCCGAGAATTGCCTTCCGTACCATTCGAGCGCCGCCGCCAGACCGAGCTCGTCGAGCATCGGCGGGCGCAGCTCCGACTGGACGTCGGCGATCGCGTGCGCGGTGGAATCCAGCAGGTCGAGCGAGTCATCCAGGCGCGCGACGGCTTCTTGGTCGCCTTGCGGCGGCAGCGCGCCCCGAGCGATCGCGAGATTAATGTTGAGTGCCGTAAGATTCTGGCCGATCCGGTCGTGAAGCTCGCGCGAGAGGTTGCGCCGCTCCGACTCCTGCACGTCCACCAGGCGCCGCGACAGCGCCTGCAGTTCCCGCGCGGAGCGCTCCAGCGCCCGCTGCGACTCGCGCCGCTCGGTCACGTCTTCGATCAAGGCGACCAGATAGCGCGGCTCGCCTTCGGCCCCGCGAACGAGCGTCACCGTGACGCGGGCCCAGATCGTCCTGCCGTCCTTGCGCCGGTAGCGCTTCTCGACCTCGAATCGCCCGCGCCTGCCGTCCAGCAGCTCTTGCAGCAGGTACAGGCTGGGCGCGCGATCGTCTTCGTGCATGAAGTCGAAGATCGATTTCCCCTGCAGCTCGGCTTCGGAGTACCCCGTCAGGGCGGCCAAGGCCGGATTGGCGCGCATCAGCCTGTGGCTCAGATCGGCTATCGCGATTCCGCCCGCAGCGTGCTCCACGATGATGCGCAGCAATTCTTCGCGCTCGCGAAGCGCTTCCTGCGTACGGCGCTCTTCGGTAATGTCGCGCCCGACCGACAAGATCGACGTCACCTGCCCAGTGGCATCGCGTATCGGGCTCGCCTCCGCCTGGACCACCCGCAGGTCGCCGTTCTTGTCGCGGAGGCGGACCTCGACACGCTGCCCGACGCCCGTTGCAACCATTGCCGCGAAGTTCTTTTCGAGCCGTGGCCGGTCGTCCGTGAGCAGGGCATCGAAAATGTTCGCTCCGATCATCTCGGCGGGGTCGGCGTAGAGGGACTTGTAGGAGGGGCTCTGGTACAGGCGCCGGCCAGCGGAATCAGTGAGCAGGATCAGGTCGCGCGCGTTCTCCGCCATGAGCCGGAACTTCTCCTCCTCCGCGCGCAAGCGCTCCTGATCCTGACTGCTCTGAATGGCGACCCTAGCCATCTGCGTCGCCATTTCCATGAGCTGGACGTGCTCGTCGGAGGGTAGGCGCACCTCGCGGAAGAGCATGCCGAAGGTCCCAAGCAGCGTGTCGTCGTCCGACAGGATGGGGGTCGACCACACGGCACGAAAGCCGTGGCGGAGCGCAACCTCGCGGCACCCGCTCCAGCGCGGATCGGCCGAAACGTCTCCCGCGTAGACGGGCTCGCGCAAGTAGGCGGCGGTTCCGCAGGAGCCCAGGTCGGGTGCGATGCGCAGGAAGGGTTGCATCTCGGCCTTATACCCTTCGGGGAGGCCCGGGCCTGCGGCGGCGAACTCGAGCCGCTGCCCGGTCTCATCCGCCAGCAGCACCACGCAGTGCATGCCTTGCGCCTGCGCCTCGATCAGCCCGACCAGGCTCAGGAGCGTTTCCTTCAGCGGTGCGCCGGTCGCGATCTGCTCGAGCACCCTGCGCTGTCCGTAGAGCAGCGTATAGACGTCCCAGCTTCGTTTTCTGACCGGGGTATCCATAAATTTCTCCAGGAGATATTATTTTGCAATCGAATATGCGGCCGGCATCCCCCGAAAGGGGGACCCCTTGCGGATCGGGCGAAGCGGCCATAGGTAATGTGTTCGCGATGGCGTTGTCCAAGCGCCGGGGATTAGCAACCCAGCTGGGGTCGTGGCTATTCGCTAGATATGGGTCAAGCGCTCGACCAACAAGGTGACTCGGACCGCATCTACGCGGTGGTGGAAAACGGGGAAATAACTGCGAAGTCTGAGGGGGTATCGGCTTCCTGGTGCCGATCCCTCGGAGAGCACAAGGTCGACCCCGACAACCCGCGCGCGCCCTGGGTGCTGACCGAGGCTGAGCTCAAAGATGCAAGCGGACCGGTCGAAGAGCTGATTGGGATCGCGCGCCAGGAAAACGACAGACTGTATTCAATCGTCGGCAAGGTGGGCTACGTGGTGATGCTGACGTCGCCCGACGGGGTTGTGGTCGACTTCCGCGGCGACCCGGCGAGATCAAGGGATTTCGCTTACTGGGGCGTCTGGAAAGGCGGCGTGTGGTCGGAGGCCGTCGAGGGCACGAACGGAATCGGCACCTGCATCGCGGAACTGCGGCCGGTGACGGTCCATCGCACGCAGCATTTCCGCGCGCGCAACGGCAGCCTTAGCTGCTGCGGAGCGCCCATCTTCGATCCGGGAGGCGAGCTCGCTGCGGTTCTCGATGTCTCGTCGATCGACCCCGAGATCTCGGAACGCTCGCACTCGCTGGCGCTGGCGGTCACGATCGATTCAGCACGGGCGGTCGAAGAGAGTCTGTTTCGGTCGAGCTTCCGCCAGGCCTGGACGCTCGCGATTGCGGCTCCCTCCGCGGACGGCCGCGCGTTGATGCTCGCGGTCGACGCCGATCAGCGAATCGTGGGGGCCGACCGCACCGCCCGCCGGACGCTCGGCATCGACAGCGCTCTGCTCGCGGCAGGAGCGTCATTGTGGACGTTTTTTGAGCGCTCGCTGTCGTTCTTCAGGGCACGGAACGCCAGCACGGCGGTTCTCCTGCGAAGGATCGGCGAGCACGAGCCCTGGCCGGCCCTGAGCGCGCCGCCGGAGACGGACGCAAGGGGCACGCCGCTTCCGGCTTCGGCGGCCCTGCCGCGAACGGATGCTCCACTGAGCCCGCGCGAGCAATCCATTCTTGATTTCATCGGCCGGGGCCAAACCAACAAGGAAATCGCGCGCCTGCTGGGGATTTCTCCCGAGACAGTGAAATCCCATGTCAAGAACATGTTCTGGAAGCTTGGCGTGGAACGGCGAGCGCAGGCGATACGGCGCGCGAAAGATTTCGGCTAGGTGATTCGGGCAGTATGGCTGCGGGTCTAGTCGAGCCAGGGGGCCTCCGACGCGCAGGACGCGGCAAGCACGCGCGCATCACCCTCAGCCGCGCGCTCCCACCACCCGTACGGGTCCACAAAATCGGACGGTGCCGCTGGATAATTGCTAGGTAGGTCGCAGACGTCGGGCCGGAATTCGATCACGCCGATCAATTTAAAGGAAGCCAGATGAAGGCAGCACGGATTCCGCGATTCGGCCCGCCGAGCGTCATTGCAACCGACGACCTGCCTCAGCCGGAGCCCGCCGCCGGGCAACTGCTGGTGCAGGTAAGAGCGGCAGGAGTCGGTAATTGGGACGCCCTCATCCGCGAGGGCAAGGTTCGGCTGCAACCCTTGCCTCTTATTCTGGGTTCCGAGCTATCAGGAATTGTCGAAGGATTCGGCGCGGGGGTTTCGGGTTTCAAGATCGGCGACGAGGTATACGGGGCAACAAACGAGCAATTCAGCGGGGCATATGCCGAATATGCGTTGCCTTTCGCAGGGAAGATGGCGCATAAACCGAAGACACTGAACTTCATCGGGAGGACAAGCCGCATGCGATGCCGAATCTATCAGAGACGGCGCATGGCGTCGGCGAAGCGCCCTGCTTGGTTTGCCTAAGTGCGGGAATTCATCGCATTCTGACGCTACTGTCAGTCGCACACGTTGGTGTGAAATGCGCACTAGTATCCGGGGCGCAATCAGGCAATATGCGATCCGTGTCCCTATCCTCCTCCTTGGGGTACACGTGGCCCGGATGCGGCGAATACGCCCCTCCGGGCCTTTTCTTACCAGCGCGCACACTGAGTGGCTGCCGTACATCAATTGAAGCCCTCAAAACAATTTTGCGTGTGCGGAATTGCCTCTCGCTGTCCCGTAACAAGTCTTCGCTCTTTCCTTCCGTCCGATGCACTGCGCAGGTTCAACATGGTTTCACGAATGCAGTGTGCTTGGGCCCTGGAGAACAAGGGGTCGGATCGTTCGCCAAGTCTCGAACTGCCACGAGGAGATTGAACATGCCGAGCAATAGGCAATTAGTCGTTGCAGGCCTGTCACTCGGACTCGTTAGCACTGCGGCGTTCCCTCATAACGACGTCGGGATTGGTTTCTCGATTGCCATACCGGGCGCCGCTGCCTATGTGGGCTCCACGTCGACACGGCAACGCTCGGCGCCCTTCCTAGCGGTCCGACGTACACACGCCGACGATGCAGAGAGCAAATGTTCATTTCCGGTGAGGTAGTAGCTCCTTGCGGATCTTGCAGATGTAGGTGAATTTCGGATTGACCATTTGCGTGCATCGTGCTTCTGCCGTTGAACCAAGGAGCATATAGGCTTCCGCCCTGCCAAGACCGTAATCTTGCTCCAGCCACAGCACCATCTCCTGGAATGAGATTCGTAGCGCGTCGTCAAGCGGCCTCGCGCAGCCAATCGTGCAAATATGGTCGGGCGTCTCAATACGCGGCCATGTCATCGCGGATGGTTTCATTGCCAAGTCCACCGACAGGGTAACGCGACCGCGAATCTCGATCGCGCCGATTCCGTTGCATTCCGCGTCACCCTGAACCGCATGAACGTCACCCATGTGCAACAGCGCACCCTCATGCCACACGGGCAACATCAGGACATTTCCACGCGTCACTTCCTGCACGTCCATATTTCCGCCGTGAGGGCCGTTGTCGATGGTGCTAACCGATTCGACCCACGGCGCCGTCCCCATTACGCCGACCATAGGCGCAGCCGGTATCTTGATTTCATCGCTCCAGTGGACGATTCCTTTCTCGACTCGCACCACGTGACTTTGAATTCCAAATTCTTTCTGCCGCCCCCAATCCGGAAATATGCCAACGCCCGGCCACAGCGCCGTATACCCGAATCCGACCAGCTCGACCTCGTGGATGTGCACTCGAAGTACGTGTCCTGGTTTCGCGCCCTCTATGTAAATTGGCCCGGTAGCGGGATTTACAAAGGGGATCACAAATGATTCAGATGTAATTCGATCTTCAATGCTCCGGATATTGTGACCACCGATATTAAGTTCTGTTTCCACTTCGAACATTTCGCCCGACCGGACTCGTGCTACAGGCTTATGGAATTGGCTGAGCGTAAATTTGAGATCCCCCATCGGGATATGCTGTGACAGTTTCGAGTGCAACTCCGGCTTGTTCATATCAATCTCCTTCAAACGCACGCCTAGCTAGATAGCTTTCGCCACGGCATCAACAGTCGTTCAAGTCGTCCGACAACGTAGACGAATGCCAATGCAATTGCGATTGTGGCGAGTAGAGAGGCAAATACCTTCGGAATGTTATAGAGATTGCCAGCGATGAAAATCGCGTGGCCTAAGCCTTCGCTGGAGGAAATGAACTCGCCGATGATTGCGCCGATCAGCGCGAATCCTACCGCCAGCTTAAGGCCGGAGAATATGTACGTAAGGGACGACGGCACTACGACGAGCCTAAACACCTGCCACTTTCTCGCTCCCATTGAATATAACAGATTGATCTCCAGCGGATCCGCACTTCGCGCGCCATCGAACGCAGCAAGTAATGCAACTACGACTACCGAAAGCGTGGACATGAGCACTTTGGACGCCAGTCCAGTTCCTGCCCAGACAATGACTAGCGGAGCTAATGCAATGATTGGGATGGACCCCAGCGCCAGAATGAAAGGCGTAAAAAGCTTCTCCAGAAACGGGGAATACCACAGCGCCAGCCCCAGGGTTGCACCAAGCGCATTGCCGAGAAGAAATCCTAACGCGGTTTCCTCGCTCGTTATGTACATATCATGGAAGATCGAACCGTCGACTGTTCCCTTGACAAGAAAATGCCATGTTCCCGATGGGGAGCCAAACAGGAACGCATTGATCACCCCCGTCCTGACCCCGTACTCCCACGCGCCGAGTACTATCACCACGAGCAGGAGTTGCGCGCCTAATACGTGCGCGCTTCGACGCAAACGCGCGTGTCTGCGCAGGCGCGCTTGCAGACTGCCCGCCGCTAGTGCGGAAACCGGAGAAGAAGCGTCTGTAGCCGCAGGACTACCGGTCATCGAGTGACCGACGGCCTGCCTGGATGCGGGCGTGGGCTGCTTGGAGGTCGATGCCGCCTCGTTCACGAAGCGATATCCTCAGCTAGATTCAAGCTCTTTAGAATTTCCATATCGAGTGCGCTCGTTTGGATCTCGAGCTGCTTCCATATGGTGGTCACGTAGTCCCCAAAACCCGGCGCATTGCGAGCGCTTACCGGATCGGTTCTATCACACTCCAGATGAATCTCGTGAACCGCCTTTATGCGTCCCGGCCGCTTGCTCATCACGAGAACACGATCGGACAAGGAAACGGCCTCTTCCACGTCATGCGTAATAAACAGCACCGACCGGCGGCCGGCCGCGACTGATTTCGCCAGTTCGCTCTCTAGGACGAGCTTCGTCTGGAAGTCCAGTGCGACGAACGGCTCATCCAACAGAAGAATGTTCGGATTAAGAATCATAGTTCGAGCCAGCGCAGCCCGCTGTCGCATACCGCCAGACAATTCAGACGGGTACTTATGCTCATAGCCATCCAAGCCGTAGAACTTGAGATACTTCTGCGCCAGAGCTCGTGCCTCTTGTTTCGGCATTCCGCGTACTTCAAGGCCGAGAGTGACATTGCTTTGGATTGTGCGCCAATCTAGCAGCAGATCCCGCTGGAGCATGTAACCGTAGTTTTTCGAAGCCCCAACCACCTCCTTACCATCAAGGAATAGGTGGCCAGAAGTCGGCGCTATTAGGCCTGAAAGAAGGTTTAGAAGCGTGCTCTTGCCACAGCCGCTTGGTCCGACAACAGTAACGAACTCTCCGTCGCGAACCTGCAAGCTTACGTCATCAAGAACTAGTGTCGGCTGGTCGGTATCATCTCCGAAGACCATCGACACATTGCGAATCTCAATCTTCACGACGCGTTGTGACTCTGCGACCATTAAAGTGCTCCGCAACCTAATCGACGAACTATGGGCCCCACTCCAGCGGGCTGCGTTACATCAAAGCTTGACGTGCGCTGCCGCGTGCTCTGCAAACGAATTATCCACGACCTTGTGGAACGGAAGATCGCAACTGCAGTTGCCGAGGCCCGCGCCAACCCTCATGAGGTTTTCCCACCCTTTCTTGCTAACGACAAACGTCCTTGCTGGTACGCCGTTGTCGAGTTGACGCTGAATGGCAGCGTCAACTATCTTGGGGTCTAGGTCGGGAAACTCTTTGCGAGCGACGGCCTTGGTTTCATGTGGATACTTGTACGTATGCAGAGCCCCTTTCTGGAGCGCATTCGCCATGCCCTGAACGATGTGGCGATTGGCGTGGACGAACTCGGGTAACGCATACATTCCCGTGTTATGGAACGGCCCCATGAATTTCGACCAGGAAAAGACGACGTGCGCGCCTTGACCGACGACCGCAGTATCAACATTTGGCTCGTACGCAACTGCGATGTCAGCTTGACCGGCGAGAACGGGTCCGATCTCCGTTCCCGGGTTTACGGTCAGAATCTTAACGTCCTTATCTGGATCTAGGCCCGCCGACTTAAGCGCAAGCACAAGGACGTTGTAGTTTGTATTTGGGGGAGGAGACGTAACGAAGGTGAGGCCCTTAAAGTGCTTCGGATCGGTAATCATCTTCGTTAATTTCTTCGATACGCCGAAATAGTGCGCGCGTGAGACGAGTTCCCCGAGGACAACGCCGGGCCCGCCCTTCTCAAGTGAAATCTCACAGAGAGTCGCGTCGCCACATCCAAATTCGGCAGACTTGCCCAGGACCGACGCAAATGCCTGTGTATCACCGCCCGCGGCGCTAAGCTGCAGATCAATTCCCTGCTCTTGAAAGAATCCCTTGGCGCGAGCTACATATAAATCGATGTAGCCCAGGTTATGGACCGCCTCAGAGAAATGTATCGTTCGTAGGGACCCGGCGGCATACGACCGCCGAGTGACGATATATGGCGCGCCAACGATCGCCACTCCGCCGGCAAGAGCTCGACGGAGAAACGTCCGACGGGTCCCGTCGCCGGGCGACTCTTGGTTGGATGTGAGTTGATTGGGTTGCTCAGGTGTATCCGACATCTGCCTCTCCATGAGTGGTAGCTCGAACTTCGACACCGCGCCCTGGACATAGGACCGCCTGAGCGCGAACCCTCGTCTGCGGTTTAAGACGCCCACGCGAACATCGGCAATCCCGATCAGCTTAGGCAAGCAGGCACCACATGCTGGCGCCGGTCGGAGCACCGTGTCAAGACCGACTGCGATTTGGATTGCTTTGGATCGCGTGACGTCGCAGCGTAATCCGCTGGTCACATACTGCTAGGGTTCTGTGCACAGTTTGTGCGGGTACGCGCCTGATGTGCTGTCGCCGCGCTCGCCCTCTAGGGGGCCAGGTAGTGCAGCAACTTCGGGTGGTCGCGTATTTCCTGGGACGCTCCTTCGAGCACCACACGGCCACGATCGAGCACATATGCTTGGTTTGCGACGTTCAACGCGAGGCTGAGATGCTGCTCGACGAGAACGATGCAAATCTCCTTTGCAAGATCCCGTAGGCGCTCCGCGATCTCCTCGACTACGCCGATCCACACCCCCTCGGTTGGTTCGTCAAGTAGGAGAATGCTCGGGTTCGCGAGGAGTGCCCTGCCAATCGCCAGCATTTTGCGCTCGCCACCGCTTAAAGTGCCTGCTGTCTGATTGAGTCGGCTGCGCAGCTTAGGGAACATTGCGAGCACCCGGTCCAAGCCTGCACTGTCTCGTTTCACTAGCATGCCGACGTCCAAATTTTCACGCACCGACAGCCGCCCAAACACCGCGAACTCTTGCGGTACATAACCCAAGCCAAGACGCACGCGCCGCTCGGTCCGCATATGGGTCGCTTCACGGCCGGCGATCATCACTGCGCCGCTAGCCGTTGCTAATTCGCCCACGATGGTCTTCATCAGCGTCGTCTTGCCTGCACCGTTGCGGCCGAGGACTGCAATTGCACCCCGAGGACTCGCTGTCACGGAAACGTCGAACAAAACCTGGCTTCGCCCGTACGCCGCGCAAAGACCCTTGACATCAAGAAGCGGTGACTCAGACACGAGTGAGATAGACCTCTTGCACCATCTTGCTGTTGCGGATGTGCTCGACGTCACCGGAATCGAGTACGCGGCCCTGGTCGAGCACTGTCAGTACATCGCAAATATCGCGGATGAAGTCGAGGTCGTGCTCAACGATCACAAGTGAACAGCGATGCTTGATTGGTTGCAGGAG
>DAHVFK010000290.1 GCA_027317055.1 Betaproteobacteria bacterium
CCGTCGGTGGCGTTCTTGAACCCGACCGGGGCCGAAAGGCCGCTCGCCATCTCGCGGTGGGTCTGCGACTCGCTGGTGCGCGCGCCGATCGCGTACCACGAGATCAGGTCGCCCAGGTACTGGGGCGCCACGGGGTCGAGCGCCTCGGTGGCCGCGGGCAGGCCCTGGTCGGCGAGCGCGAGCAGGAATTCGCGCGCGCGCTGCATGCCCTCCTCGATGTGGAACGAGCCGTCCAGGCGCGGGTCGTTGATGAAGCCCTTCCAGCCGCTGACCGTGCGCGGCTTCTCGAAGTACACCCGCATCACGAGGTAGAGCGCGTCGGACACCTCGGCGGCGAGCTTGCGCAGGCGCGCGGCGTACTCGAGTCCCGCCTTCGGGTCGTGGATCGAGCACGGCCCGACCACCACGAACAGGCGCGGGTCGCGCCGCTCCAGGATGTCCTGTAGCACGCGCCGCGCCTCGGTCACCGTCTCGGTCGCGCGCCGCGTGATCGGCGCCTTGGCGTGCAGCTCGCGCGGCGAGGGCATCGCCTCGAAGGCGACGATGTGGACGTCTTCCGTTCTGCTGGCGCTTTTCATCGGCCCCCGGATTGTAAACCGGGCCTCCCCCCAAATCGGGGTCAGACCACCTTTTCCGATACGCGAGGCCGCCCGGGGCGACCACGCACCACTCTGCGTCCGAGCGAACGGGAGATCTCCGATCGAAATTGATCGCTGCCCAGCGCGTAGCCGCCGTTCGTGGACTCCCGGATATTTGCGAGAAGCGAGGGTTCCAGTGCGTCCTCGAACAATTGTGCGTAGGCCGCGTAACGAAACGCGGGCTGCGTGCCGAGTGCCAGGTATTCTGGGTGCGGAGCAATCAGCCCGGATGGGGCGCCTTGAGCATTTGCGGCGTAGCTCGACCACGGGTAACTGCCGGGCGCGTCGACCATCCCGGCGCGCACGGGATTCAGCTCGATGTAGCGATAGCACGCCAGCACGTAACGCCGCGATTCCGTCAGACAAGACCTGAATCGGCCGTCCCAAAGCGAGCCGGTTCGCTCGTAGGTGCGGTTGACATACTGGGCGTGACGCTGGCTCAGGTGCTTCATCAAGGTGGTGCAGGCCTGCGGCGCTTGCGGGGTAAGGAGCAGGTGCACGTGGTTCGTCATCAGGCAGTACGCATGCACGGAACAGCCGATTTCCCTGGTGAGCGTCCGGAGTTGCGCCAGATAGTAGAGATAGTCGCTATCTCTGAAAAAGCACGGATTTCGGTTGTTACCGCGCTGGATGACGTGCGTGGCAACGTCGGGAACCGAGATTCGCAATCGACGAGGCATGTTGGACCAACGGGGCTGCGCTTGCCTCGGTTGACCGAAAACGTGGTCTGACCCCGTTTTTGGGGTGGAATTCGATGCGGACGGGGAGGTTTTTGAAGCCGCGGAAGCGGATGCGGCGGTCGCGCTCGGGGGTGCCCGCGAGCTCGAGTTTGGGGAAGCGCGGGAGGAGGCGCGCGAAGGCGACGCGCGCTTCCATGCGCGCGACGTTCATGCCGGCGCAGGCGTGGTCGCCCTGGCCGAAAGCGAGGTGGCGGTTGGGTTTGCGCGCGGCGTCGAAGCGCTCGGGGTCGGGGAACTGGGCCGGGTCGCGGTTCGCGGCGCCGATGCCGATGGTGATCGAGGTGCCCGCGGGCAGCGGCTTGCCGCCGAGCGCCATCGGCGCGGTGAGGCGCCGGTTGTTGAGCTGGATCGGTCCCTCGTAGCGCAGCATTTCCTCGACCGCGCTCGGCACCAGCGCGGGATCCGCGCGCAGGCGCGCGAGCTCGGTCGGGTGGGTGAGCAAGAGCCAGGTGCCGTTGCCGATCAGGTTGGTGGTGGTCTCGTGCCCGGCGTTGAGCATGAAGATGCACTGGTGGTAGAGCTCGGTCTCGCTCAGGCGCTCGCCGTCCTGCTCGCCCTGGATCAGGCGCGTGAGCACGTCGGCGTCGTAGTCGCCGGGGTGCTTGCGCCGCTCGGCGATCAGCTCCCTGAGCATGGCCACGAACTCGGTCACCGCGCGGTTGCCGGCCTCGTGCATCGCCGGGGTGAGGGTGGGCTCGAGCCCCGAGAGGATCGCGACCGACCAGCCGCGCAGCGGCGCGCGCGCGGCGCGCGGCACGTCGAGCAGGTTGCCGATCACCTCGATCGGGATCTGCGCCGCGAAGGCGTCGATGAAGTTGACCTCGCGCGCCTCGGCCATCTTGTCCAGCAGCCGCTCGACCAGCTTGACCACGTCGGCCTCCATGCGCGCGATCGCGCGCTGGTTGAGCGCGCCCATGATGATGCGCCGCACGCGCGTGTGCAGCGGCGGGTCGTTGAACACCAGGCTCGTGGTGTGGTGCTCATAGAGCGGCGAGTCGCCCAGCTTGGGCCCGAACTCGGCCTTCTTGTCCGAGCTCGCGCGCGCATCGCGGTACAGCGCGAGCGCGTCCTCGTAGCGCGACAGGAACACTCCGCCGCCCTCGAGCGCGTGCACCGGGTCGTGCTCGCGCAGCGCGGCGTACCAGGGGTAGGGGTCGTCGATGAAATCGGCCGGCGCGCGGGTGAGCTCGAATGCGCGCGCGCGTTCACGGGCGTCCATTCGGCTATTATGCACGGCCATGCAACGCGTTCCGATGGCCGAGTTCGAGCCCGGCCTGAAAAAACGGCTCGAGGCGCTGTGGGGCGAGCCGGTCAACCTCTACCGCGCCCTGGGCAACCATGCGGCGCTCACCGCGGCCTGGACCGAGTTCGCCAATTCGATCCGCCACGACAGCTGCACCCCGCGCAAGCTGCGCGAGATCATGATCCTGCGCACGGCGCATATCGCGCGCTCGAAGTACGAGTGGGCGCAGCACCTCAAGATGGCGCGCAAGGCGGGCGTGAGCGAGGCGCAGATCAACGAGCTCGAGTTGTGGCGCGAGTCGAAGCACTTCGACGCGCGCGAGCGCGCCGCACTGGCGCTGACCGAGGCCGTGATGGCAAGCAACGTCACGGACGAGACCTACGCCGAGGCCGCGAAGCACTTCGGCCACGCGGAGTACGTCGAGCTGTGCCTGACCGCCGCGTTCTACGCCATGGTGTCGCGCATGCTCGACGCGATGCGGGTCGAATTCGACCCCGACATCCGCGATCACTCTCCGCGCCTGCCCTGAAGCCGGCCAGAGGACCCGCCGGGATGGCCCAGCCGCGCAGCTTCCGCTATTACGAGTTCGTGATGGCGGCGTTCGTCACCGTGCTGATCTGCTCCAACCTGATCGGGCCGGCGAAGATCTGCCAGATCGACGCGCCGTTCTTCGGCCCGCTCACCTTCGGCGCAGCGGTGCTTTTCTTTCCGATCTCGTACGTGTTCGGCGACATCCTGACCGAGGTCTACGGCTACGCGCGCGCGCGGCGCGTGATCTGGGCCGGCTTCGCCGGGCTGGGCTTCGCCTCGTTCATGGCCGCGGTGGTGGTCGCGCTGCCGCCGGCGCCGTTCTGGCACCACCAGGACGCCTACGAGGTCGCCTTCGGCACCACGTGGCGCATCGCCGGCGCGTCGATGATCGCCTACTTCTGCGGCGAGTTCGTCAATTCCTACGTGATGGCGAAAATGAAGATCCTCACCGCCGGGCGCTGGCTGTGGACGCGCACCATCGGCTCGACGATCTTCGGCGAGGCGGTGGACTCGATGCTGTTCTACCCGCTCGCGTTCTACGGCGCGGGCATCATCCCGGACGACAAGCTGCCGCTGGTGATGACGGCGCAGTTCGTGACCAAGGTCGCGGTCGAGGTGCTGCTCACGCCGGTGACCTACAAGGTGGTCGCGCTGCTCAAGCGCGTGGAGAACGAGGACTACTACGACCGGCGCACCAACTTCAACCCGTTCACGCTCAAGGCCTGACCCCTTTTAGGCGGCAGCACGCTCCTGTGCGCCGCCGGCGCGGTAGCGCGCAAGCAGCTGGTCGGTCCGGGCGCGCGCCGCGTCGATGCTCTTTTGCTTGATGTGGCCGTAGCCGCGGATCTCCTCGGGAAGCGTGGCGATCTGAACCGCGAGGCCGTGGTTCTGCGCCGACAGGCCGGCGAGCAGCGCATCGACGGTGCGCTCGTACTCGCCGATCAGGGCGCGCTCGGTGCGGCGCTCCTCGCTGCGCCCGAAAACGTCGAGTGCGCCGCCGCGCAGGCCCTTCATGCGGGCGAGGACCTTGAACAGGCCCATGACCCAGGGCCCGAAGCGCATCTTCTTCGGCTCGCCGGTGCGCGGGTCGGGCTTGGCGATGAGCGGCGGGGCGAGATGGAAGTGAAGCTTGTAGTCGCCCTCGAACATGCCGGCCACGCGCTTGGCGAAATCGCCGCTGGCGTACAGCCGCGCCACCTCGTACTCGTCCTTGTAGGCCAGGAGCTTGGCGTAGTAGCGCGCCACTGCCTCGGCGAGCTTGGTCGAGGCGCCGAGCTTGTCGCTTTCGGTTTTCCTGACCCGCTCGATGAGCGCCTTGTAGCGCGCCGCGTACGCGGCGTCCTGGTAGTCGGTCAGCAGCTTGACCCGGCGCTCGACGAGCTCGTCCAGGTTGCGCGAGAAGTGCTCGCCGATCGGGATTACCTCGGCCGGGGTGGCGGCGCGCCGCACGCGCTCGAGGTCGACCGCGGCGCGGCGGCCCCAGGTGAAGCTCGCGACGTTGAACTCGACCGCGATGCCGTTCAACTGGATCGCGCGCACGATCGCCGATGCCGACAGGGGCACCCAGCCCTTCTGGTAGGCGTAGCCGAGCATGAACATGTT
>DAHVFK010000291.1 GCA_027317055.1 Betaproteobacteria bacterium
CCGCGGGGTAGAGCGCGAGCAGCCCCTGGGCCGCGCGCGGGGGTGCAAACCGGTCGTCGGCGATCGCATAGGCGCGCAGCGGAGCGGTGAACTCGGCGTACGACTGCCGCGCACCGAGCGCGCCGACCAGGTACTGCGGATCGCGGCACCAGCGTGCCCATTCGATCGCCACGCCGGCCGGCAGATCTTCGCCGAAGCCCAGTTGCTTGGAAGGCAGGTAACCGAGCAGCCTCGGCAGCACGGGCAGGACCAGGTGGACTGCGGGCCACATCCAGGCTCGGCCGCGCAATGGCCAGTTGCGCCAGTACGCGTTCTGCGAGCCGACGGTGAGCGCGGCGCGCAGGCGGCCCGCCCCGGGCACCAGACCGAGCGAGACTCCGCCGACGCTATGCCCGATCGCCATCAGCAGGGCGTCCGGCGCCGCGCGCTCCAGATAATCGAGCGCGGCAGGCGCGTCGAGCAGCGCCCAGTCGCGCATGCGCGCTGCGAAGCCGCGCAGGCGCTCCGGCCGCGAGCGGCCGATGCCGCGGTAGTCGAAGGTCAGCACGCTGAAGCCGCGTTCGGCCAGATAGGCGGCGAACCTGGCGTAATACTCCTGCGGCACGCCCGCTGCGGCGAGCAGCGTCAGCGCACGGCGGTTGGACGCCCGAGGGCGGAACAGGGTGGCGCCCAGGCGCAGGCCGTCGCGCGCCGCGAGTTCGAGCCGCTCGCTCACCCCTGTTTCGGTACCGGGCGTGGGCGTCCCTTGGCGTCGATCGCGACGTAGGTGAGCGTCGCCTCGGTGACCTTGACCACCTCCGGATCGTGCGGGCGCCGCTCGGCGTAGACCTCGACGTTGACAGTGACCGAAGTATTGCCTATTCGCACTACGTCGGCGTAGAACGAAACCACGTCGCCGATCTGCACCGGCTGCTTGAAAACGAAGGAGTTCACCGCAACCGTGGCGACCCGGCCGCGCGCGAGGCGGCCGGCGACGGTGCCGCCGGCGACGTCAACCTGCGCCATGATCCAGCCGCCGAAGATGTCTCCGTTCTGGTTCGAGTCGGCGGGCATAGGCACCACGCGCAGCGCAGGCAGCTTGCCCTCGGGTATCTTCATCGACCGCCATCCTTCGCTTGCAGGTAGTGCAGCGGGCCGCCGCGGAACGGCGCGAAGCCAGTGCCGAAGATCAGCCCCGCGTCGATCAGGTCGGCGTCGGCGACGATGCCCTGCGCCAACACTGCCTGCGCCTCCGCGAGATACGGCTCAATGAGCGATTCGACCATGTCTTCGCTCGGTTCACCGGGTTTGCGCTTTACCGTTTTCCCATCCACGTAGTGGTAGATGCCCTGCCCGGTCTTCTTGCCGAGCTTGCCGAGGGCCACCTTGTTCAGCAGCACTCTGGGCGCGTCGGGTTCGCCGCCCGCGCCCTTTTTCGCCAGCTCCTTGCCGGCGGCGAGGCAGATGTCCAGCCCCACCGTATCGGCCAGCTCGATCGGGCCCATCGGCATGCCGAAGGACTCCATTGCCGCGTCGATGGTCTCCGGCTTGATCGCCTCGTCGAGCATGCGGAACGCGTTCTGCATGTAGGGGCCGAGCACGCGATTGACCAGGAAACCCGGCGAATCCTTCACCGGCAGCGGCAGCTTGTCGATGCGGCGCACGAACGCGGCGGCTTTCTGCGCCAGCGCGGGATCGGTGCGCTCGCCCGAGACGACTTCGACCAGCATCATCTGCGGCACCGGATTGAAGAAGTGGATCCCGATCAGGCGCGAGGGATCCTTGAGCGCGCTCGCAATATCGGCCAGCTTGAGGCTCGAGGTGTTTGAGGCGAGGATGGCGCCGGGTTTGGCCTCCGCTTCGAGCTTGCCGAACAGCTCGCGCTTCGCCTCGAGGTTCTCGAAGATCGCTTCGATCACGACGTCGGCGTGCGCGACGCCGGCCCCCGCCACGTCGGGGGTAAGGCGGTCCAGCGCATCGCGCACGCGGCGCTTGTCGCGCAGTCGGCGCTCAAACAGTTTCGCGGCGCGCTTGAGCGCCGGCGCGATGCGCTCGGGCGAGGTGTCCTGCAGCGTGACGCTGATCCCGCGCAGTGCGCACAGCGCCGCGATGTCGCCTCCCATCACACCCGCTCCGACCACGTGCACGTGGCCCGGAGCGAACTCGGCTGCCTTGCCGAGCGACTTGAGCCGCTCCTGCAGGAAGAAGACGCGGATCAGGTTGCCGGTCGTCGGATGGTCGAACAGGGTGCCGAGCGAGCACGCGGGATCGTCTGCGGCGGCGAAGGGATCGCCGTCGTATTTGCGCCACAGCTCGAGAATCGCGTACGGCGCCGGGTAGTGCTCCGGGTTGGCTCGCCGCGCGACCTGCTTATGCGCCCGCGACGCGACGAAGTTGCGCAGCGGCCCGAGCATCAGGCGCTGCACCAGCGGCAATCGGCGCGGTGCGGGCGCCTCGAGCGTCAGCATGCGCGCGGTGTTGTCGAGGATCCTGAGCGGCACGGCCTGGTCCACCAGCCCCATGCGCTTGGCGCGCCGCGCGTCCACCGCACGCCCGGTGAGCATCATGTCGAGTGCCGCGGCCGGGCCGATGCGCCTGGGCAGCCATTGCACGCCGTGCCAGGTGGGCATGATGCCGAGCATCACTTCGGGAAAGGCGAGGCGCGTCTTCGGGTCGTCCAGCGCCACGCGGTAGCGGCATGCCAGCGCGAGCTCGAGGCCGCCGCCCATGCAAAAGCCGTTTATCAGTGCCGTGGTCGGGAAGGGCAGCCGCGAGAGCTTCTCGAACAGGTCCCAGCCGAAGCGCGTGAACTCGAGCGCCTCCGCGGCGCTCTCGAAGCGGGTGAACTCCTCGATGTCGGCGCCGGCGATGAAGCCGTCTTTCGCCGAGCGGATGATCAGGCCCGATGGCTTTGCGGCGGCGATTTCGTCCAGCGCCGCGGAGAGCTCCTCGAGCGCCTCGCGCGAGAAGGTATTGGCCGACGCATCCTGCCTGTCGAAAGTCAGCCAGGCGAGCCCCTCGCGATCCTTGTCCCAGCGGAAATGCTTCATCAGAGCGCCTCCACCAGCATCGCGCCACCGAGCCCGCCGCCGATGCAGATCGAGGCGATGCCGCGCTTGGCGTTGTTGCGCTTGAGCGTCTTGAGAAGGTGCAGCACGATGCGCGCACCCGAGGCGCCGACCGGATGGCCGAGCGCGACCGCGCCGCCGTCGACGTTCAGCTTGTCCTCGTCGAGCGCGCCGAGCGCCGCGTCCAGGCCGAGCTGCTCGCGGCAGTAGGCCTCGTCTTTCCACGCAGCGAGGCAGGCCAGCACTTGCGCCGCGAACGCTTCGTTGATCTCCCAGAAGTCGAGGTCGTTGAGCGCGAGGCCGTTACGCTTCAGGATCGGCGTCGCTGCGTGCACCGGTCCGAGCCCCATCTGGGCCGGATCGAGCCCGGCCCATTCGGAATCGACGATGCGGCCGATCGGCGCCAGGCCGTGCCGCGCCACCGCTTCCTCGGAGGCGAGGATCAGCCAGACGCCGCCGTCGGTGATCTGCGAGCTATTGCCCGGTGTGACGTTGCCGAACTTGCGGTCGAAGAAGGGCTTCAGCTTGCCGAGCTTTTCAATCGACGCGTCGCGCCGCAGGCCGTCGTCGAGCGTGTAGGTGTTGCCGTCGCGGTCGTACAGCGCTTCGAGCTCGCCGCCGCCGGCAGTGAGTTGGCCCGCGTCCTGTGCCGCGGCCGCGCGCTGGTGGCTGCGCACCGAGTACGCGTCCATCTGCTCGCGCGTGATGCCGAAGCGGTGCGCCAGGTTTTCCGCGGTCTGCCCCATCAGCAGGCCGACGATCGGGTCGGTAAGGCCCTTCATGATGCCGATCACCGGCGCAAGGTACTTCAGACGCAGCTTGGCCAGTTGCCTGGCCTTCTGCCCGAGCGATTTCGTCTGGTACCAGTCTGCCAGCCACAGCGTCATTGCGTCGGACACCAGCAGCGGCGCGCGCGAAAGCGCGTCGACGCCGCCCGCGAGCACGAGGTTCGAGCGCCCGGCGAGGATGTTGTTGACGCCGGAATCGAGCGCCTGCATGCCCGAGGCGCAGTTGCGCATCACCGTCCAGCCGGGGACCTTCTGCCCGCAGCCCATGCGCAGCGCGGCGACGCGGCCGATGTTGACCTCATCGACCGAGGGCGCGGCGCAGCCCAGGATCACCTCGTCCAACTCGGTGGGCTCGAACTTCTGGCGCAGCAGCAGGGCGCGCCCTGCCTGCGTGGCGAGATCGCTGGCCGCGAACGGCCCGGGGCGGTTTTTGGCCTTGAGGAACGGCGTGCGCGCGCCGTCGACCACGTAAACGGCTTTGGCGGTCATGATCAGGCCGCCTTCGCCGCCGGCACTTGCTCCTGCGCCAGCTTCTGCACGATCGCGGCGCGCGCGAAGTCCTGCTCGAAATCGTCGACTTTGATGACCTCTTTGCGCAGCGCCTCCTTGTTCTGCCACCGGGCATATTCCTCGGCGCTGATCACGCCGTGGTCGCGCGCCAGCGCGGCGGCGTCGGCACCCGCGCGCGGCGCGATTGCCCCGCGCCTGACCGCATCGCGCAGCTTGTGCTCGATCGGCTCGCAGGCGATCGTCGCGGCGAGAGCGGCCTCCAGGTTGCCGGTCGGGTCGGTCGCGGAGTGCGCGAGGTACATTCCGGCGGTGAGACGGTCGCGCGCCGCGCCCGGCGCGAGCAGCAGTTGCGCGCACTCGTGATTGAGCCGGTCCGATGGAGGCGCGAAGCGCTTG
>DAHVFK010000292.1 GCA_027317055.1 Betaproteobacteria bacterium
AGCGTAACTCGGCCATCCTGGCCGAGATCGGGCAGGACCTGCCGGCAGCCCTGCGGGAAGCGGGCGACTTGATGGACGCCGCGCGGCGGGGCGACAAGATCGCGAACGCGACCCTCGACACGATCGAGCCGGATATGGGCGAGATCGACGAAGGCCCCGACCTGACCGCGGCCGAGGAGGCAGCCCTGCGGGAACGCTTCGAGGCGGCCGCCAGAAGCCCGCAGGCGGCCGGGACGGACTTAGCCCGATCCATCTTGTTCGGAACGCCCCAGGACGCGCCAGCGGGCAGCACAGCCAAGCCTGCGGGCAAGCCGGCGAAGCCCGCCAAGGGGCCCAAGTTCAACCCGCGGCGGGGTAGCGCGACCGCGCAGACGTGGGACTGCCTGGTCGCCATGTACGCCGAGGCGCGGGCGCCGATCAGCCGGGACGCGTGGTACGAGCGGACCGTGACGTCCTACTTCAAGGCTGGGCAGAAGAATCCCCGGGGCACCTTTCGGGACGCGCTGCGCAATCTGACAACGGCCAAGGTGTTGAAGGAAGACTTGACAGGGTATGTTCCTCGAACATGAAAATGGGGCAGTAGGCGTGCGCTCTCTCTCTCTTTCCCTAGTTCCTAGGGAAAGAGAGAAAAAGCGCCACGCCTCCTTTTATGCCCTTGGCAGGTGAAAGCGTGGCGCTTTTTGAAGCGTGGCGCTTTTCACGCAAAGGTATGACGCGAAAGCGGTTTCAGCAAAAGCGTGGCGCTTTTTTGTCTCTCACGTTTCCCACGCTGCGATGGCAAAGCGTGGCGCTTTTCGAGCGCCACGGCGTGGCGCTAGCGTGGCGCTTTTTTCAGGACGAAAGCGCCACGCCTCTAGTGAATTATTAGCGAATTAACGGGGGTAAGCGATGGCAGATATTTCTTTCGAGATCGGCGACGAAGTGACCGGACCCACAGGGCAGCACTACAAGCTGATCGAGCGCGAGCCTTACGAACGTCCGCGCGGCCTAGGTTGGAGCGAAGTGCTCACGTGGCAATCGCATTGCCGCAAATGCGGCGTCGAGTTCACCGTCAAAGGTGGACCGACTGCCCGAGGCATGACTGTGCATTGTCCGCTTCACGTCCTGAGCCGCAAGGAACGCAGCAGAATCGCCCTGGCCGCTTCGCACTCACCAGCGGCGCGCTCCAAGCGCGCGGCTACGTGGAAGCGTAAGCGAGAGCTGGCCAAGCTGTTCTAGTACACGGCTACCGCGTCGAACCATCACATATAAATCAAGGGCCGATCGCGCCCACGGCGCAGGCGCGCGCGAGTGCGTGACTACTGTATGGATATACAGTAGTCCGAGGCGAGTCCGGACCCCTGGCATGCAATCGGCATGCAATCAATCCGGGCAACGTGGCGCAAGTTATTGATCTGCAATGGCGGGTGTGTGGGTTATCTACCCTGTTTCGCCGGCATCCTGCGCCTCGATCTGGCCGCCTCGACCGCCGGCCGCTCACGCTGCCCCAGGCTGCACGCAGCGCCCAACAAGCCATCATCCCCTCGGCCGGCGAGCGTGCGTGCAGCAGCGGCCAGCGTGGCGCCGAGGCGCGCGCGTAGTGGGTGAAAAGGAGGGGGTAGGGGGTTGACGTCGCAAATCGGCGACGGGGGTAGCCGGCACCCGGGGGGCCGGGAATTGCGCGCGATCGCGATTACGGGGGTGGTCAACGCGGTGGCCGTACGCCGATCCCTGTAGAAAAATTATTGCAGAATTACCGGGGATTTAATTATTAGGCTGGCAATCGGTCCAGCAGGCGGCCAGGGTCGGCGCGATGCTGATCAAACTGATGGGGGACATGCCTATACGTGAGTTTGTCCCGCGCGCGGGACAGGAGGTGCCGGGAATGAGTAAGTCGAACGTTGACCGCCTCATGCGCCTCGCCCGCCAAAAAGAGAGTACCGGCCCCGCATGCTAAACTATCAATGATAGGTAGGAAGGCGGGACAAGATAGCCCGACGATCAAAGTACTCGCCTCCCGCCACCTTGTCAACCAGGAGTCCCGAACATGGGCGTAGAGCAGAAACGAATCGCAGTCGCCGAGCAGATCGACGCCAAGCTGGCCGAGCTCGGCGCGCTGTGGGCGAAGATGGACGGCCTCGCGAAGGATTCGGCCAAGCTGGATTTTCGCCGTGCGATGGCGGTGCACGGCCTGCCCGGCGCGTACCACAGCGACGACCTGCCCCCGCGCCCGATGGCGTTCAAGCTGAAGCAGGTTGCGGCATGACCGACGATTTTATCGAGCGGATCCAGTCGGGCGAGGCTGCCCAGCACGTGGCCGCGCGGCTGGCTAAGCGCGCCCGGATCGACGCTTTGATGGCTGCCCTGCGTCGTGAGGGCTTCAGCGTGTTCAAAGAGCCCGGGGACTCGATAAGAGCGATCCCGATTCCAGCCGTTAACGACGGCAACCACTAGAAGGAAATGACCCCCGTGTTGAAACGCATAAAATCCGCTGCCCAGGAAGCTGGGCTTATCTCGACCCCGCCGGGCGACGTACGAGCCGCCGCAGAGACCCGCCGGCAGGACATGATCGCCGCGCAGGAAGCGCTCGACGCTGCTGTGGCGGAACTGGAGCGAGGCCACGACGCCGAACTCCCCGAGCAGGAGATCGGGCGCCTCGAGGCCGCCGTGGCCGACGCGCGTGTGTCAGTCGACAGGGCGCAGAGAGCCTACAATTCGAGCGAGAAAAGGCTCGCCGCCCTCGACCTGGCCGAGAAGGATAAGATCAAGGAAGCCGCTCGCGAGAAGTTGGCCGCCGCACTTGCGAAGCGCAAATCCGCCGCGCTCGAGATCGACCGCCTGGCCGGTTTGATAGCCGATCAGGTCAAGGTAATCAACGGCACGATCGGCGACATCAACCTCGCGCACGCCGCCGGTGTCGCCGCCAGCGGTCCCTCCGCTTGGATGTCCCGAGTCGTCGAGTTTTCGCTTCAGAAGGCTGGCGCTCTGGATTCCATCTGGGTCGATGGCCGAGACGACCAGCCCGGCGCGCGCGAACTGATCGCGCGAGACGAAGCAACCATCACCTCGCCCGTGCACGCATCCGGCCCGCTGCCGGATACCGAGGCGAAGTGGACCCGCTAACCATCATCTAGGAACCGAACATGGCCACCGCATACATCCGTGAATACGCTGATCTCGCAGTTACATATAGCAAGTACGTTCAAGCCGGCGCAGAGCCGGCACTTGCCGATCAGACAGTTACGACAAGTGCCACCTCCGCAGCGTCCAACGCCTTCAATGCGAACACCCGGTTGATCGCTATTTCGACGCCGGCCGCGCAAGCGGTCTGCGCCCTGTTCGGCGATGCTCCTGTCGCGACAACGGGGGCCCTGCGTCTGCACGAGAACGGGGTGTTCTTTTTCGGCGTCAAGCCCGGGCAGAAGGTCGCTTTAATCAACGTGGCGTAAAGGCTCAACATGACCGAAGAAGCAACCATTTCCGCAGTCAGCGCGCCGGCACTCCCGAACGCGACCGTAATCGAAACATCCGAGCAGCCGAAAGCGCCTTCCGGCGATGCACATCAATCCGACGCGAGCGGTATGTCTGAATCGCAAACCGCGGCCCTCGCTTGGGTAGACAGCCATCGCGCCCAAGCCGCCAAGGGCGATAACGTTCATCTGCAAAACCAGATGCGGAAAGCGCTGGCGCATGTGTTCAGCGGCGGCGCGAGTCCTGACTTCCTCGCCTCGACGGCGGCGAAGTCGGCGGAAGCACTGGCGAATGACAATCGGCCGATCAGCGCCCGAGAAGGTGAACTCTCTTTCGTGGCGGCTGGACTTCAGCCAATGACGCCGGGACAAAACGCGCAACTGGTAACACATGCGAAGCACGTCGGTATGGACCCCGAGGCGGCGAACATGATGGGGAAGTTCGCCGAACGCGCGGGCCTCGACACGGCGACGGCGAACACGATCGCCGACCGCTTCGCTAAGCATGACCTCGAAGGCCCGGGCGTGTTCGAGGCGATCTCAGAATCCGAACACGCCGAGCTATACACCGAGGCCGCGCGTCTGGCCGGCGGCGAGGAAAAGTTCGCCGAAACGTCGCGCCTGGCGCGCGACTATCTCGAAAGCGTCGGGCTGCTCGGATGGACCGACAAGTACCTGGCGAATTCGAGCGTGGTCTATGACGTGCGCGTACTCAACGCCCTGGCGTTCCGCGCTCGCGCAGCCGGCCTCGGGAAGAAGTAATGCCCGCCGCAAACGAAAGTCATATGCCCCCCAGCAGGCTGCGGCGTCTCGTGAAAGCTGCCTTCATTCGGGCCGACGAAGGCGCGTTGATCGACTTGAGGATGTGGTTCGACCGTTTCCCCGATGAAGCGCGACGCGCCGCCGCGCGAGACGGCCATTTGCAGGCGCTGATAGGTGACCTGCTGGCCGAGCCGGACCTGTCGGGGAAAGCATGAAACTGCGCGGCATCCGCTCCAGTAAAAGCAAGTTCACCGCCTTCAAATCGGCGCGTGAAGCCGGCTTGCCCCCGATGGCGCCGGAGACGGCGCTGGACCCGAGCGTGCACAAGCCCACGCCCCGGGCTGACGGCAGCATCAAGTGCTCGTGCGGACTGCACAGCAGCCCAGCCGCTTACGCGAGGCACATGGACGGACTGCCGATGATCGACGCCTTCAGCAGCGTTTACGTCACAGGGCAACTCGACCCTTGGATTCCAACGCAGGCGCCAGCTTATCAACTGTCCGCCGAGGAACAGTCTCTAGC
>DAHVFK010000293.1 GCA_027317055.1 Betaproteobacteria bacterium
GCGTCGTCGAAAACGATGAAAGGCGCATTGCCGCCCAGCTCGAGCGAGAGCTTCTTGATCGTGTCGGCCGACTGGCGCATCAGGATGCGCCCGACCTCGGTCGAACCGGTGAACGAGAGCTTGCGCACCGTCGGGTTGGCGCACATCTCCATGCCGATGGTCGGCGCGTCGCCGGTGACCATGTTGAACACGCCCTTGGGCATTCCGGCGCGCTCGGCGAGCTCCGCCATCGCGAGCGCCGAAAACGGCGTCTGCTCGGCGGGTTTGATCACCACCGTGCAACCCGCGGCAAGTGCCGGAGCGGCTTTGCGCGTGATCATGGCGTTGGGGAAGTTCCACGGCGTGATCATCGCCGAGACGCCGATCGGCTGCTTCAGCACCAGGATCCTCTTGTCGGCCTGGTGCTGCGGGATCACGTCGCCGTAGACGCGCTTGGCTTCCTCGGCGAACCACTCGACGAACGAGGCGCCGTACGCGATCTCGCCTTTCGCTTCGGCGAGCGGCTTGCCCTGCTCGGTGGTGAGAATCAGCGCGAGGTCGTCCTGGTTCGCCATCATCAGGTCGAACCACTTGCGCAGGATCGCGGCGCGCTCCTTGGCGGTCTTGGCGCGCCACGCGGGCCAGGCCTTGTCGGCCGCCTCGATCGCGCGCCGGGTCTCGGCCGCCCCCATGTCGGGCACGGCTCCGATGGTTTCGCCGGTGGCCGGGTTGTCGACGGGAAACGTCTTCTTCGAGTCGGCGGCGACCCAGGCGCCGTCGACGTAGCACTGTTCGCGGAAAAGCTTCGGGTCCTTGAGGTTGAGGGCCGGCAATCCGGCGCGGGACGGAGCGTTCATATGTCCTCCGGTACGGTGAACCGTGGATTTTACCGCTCTAGAATGTGCCGGGGAAAGCACCGCCGTCGAGCAGCAGGTTCTGGCCGACGATGTAGCCCGCAGGGGCGCCGCACAGGAAGGCGCAGGCGTCGCCGAACTCCTCCACGGTGCCGAAGCGCTTGGACGGATTCGCCTCCATGCGCGACTTGGCGAACTCTTCCGGCGTCTTGCCGGCCTTCTTGGCGTTGAACGCCATGTTCGAGCGCAGCCGATCGGTGTCGAACGGCCCCGGCAACAGATTGTTGATCGTCACGTTGTGCTGCGCGACCGAGCGCGACAGCCCGGCGACGAACCCGGTCAGGCCGGTGCGGGCGCCGTTCGACATCCCGAGCTCGGGAATCGGCATCTTGACCGCGCCCGAGGTGATGTTGACGATGCGCCCGAACCTGCGCTCGATCATGCCGTCGATCACCGACTTGATCAGTTCGATCGGCGTCAGCATGTTGCCGTCGAGCGCCTTGATCCAGTCGTCCCGCCTCCAGTTGCGGAAGTCCCCCGGGGGCGGCCCACCGGCGTTGTTGACCAGAATGTCCGTCTGCGGGCAGGCCTTGAGTGCCGCCGCGCGTCCCTCGGGCGTAGTGATGTCGCCCGCGACCGCAGTCACTTTCGCACCGGTAGCCTTGCGGATTTCCTCCGCGGTCGCCTCGAGCGCTTCCCTGCCGCGCGCCGTAATCACCACGTTCACGCCCTCGCGCGCGAGCGACATCGCGCAGCCCTTTCCCAGCCCCTTGGACGCCGCGCACACCAGCGCGGTCTTGCCCTTGATTCCCAGGTCCATGCCTAGCTCCTTTTCATCGATACGAGCAGAACCCCGAAGATTACCAGCGCGCCGCCTGCGGCCTGCAGCCAGTTGAGCGGCTCCTCCAGCCCGACCGCGCCCGCGACCGCGGTCGTGACCGGCCCGACCGCGCCGATCAAGGCAAAATGATTGGCGCCGATGCGCTTGAGCGCCTCCGCGACCAGGAACACCGGCAGCACGGTGCTGAAGCCGGCCATCACGATCGCGTACCACCAGACCTCGGATGGCAGATCGAGCGCCGACAGCGGCTCAAGGAGGAAGAATTGCGCCACCGCGGGCAGCGTGGCGACGATCATGCTGTAAGCGGTGAAGCGCATCGAGCCGACCCGCTGCACCATCTGGCTGCCCGCGACGAGGTAAATCGCGTAGCAAAGGCTCGAGCCGAACACCAGGCTCACGCCGAGCAGGAACAGCCCGCCTTCGGCGTGCCCTCCGAATCGGTTCGACACCACCAGCGCGATGCCGACATAGCTCAAAGCGAGCGCCGCGAGCTGGCGCCTGCTCGGGCGTCGTTTCAGGAACATCAGCGACAGCAGCAGCACCAGCGTAGGGTAGAGAAAGAGGATCAGCCGCCCGAGCCCCGCGCCGACCCACTGCAACCCGAGGAAATCGAGAAAGCTCGCCATGTAGTAGCCGATGAAGCCCAGGCCGGCGACGGCGGCCCAGTCGCCGGGGGTGAGGCGGGGCTCACGCGCACGCAGCCACCACGCAATGGCGGCGAAGAACGGCAGCGCGATCGCCATGCGCAGGAACAGCAGCGTCACCGGCGCCACCGGAAACGCCGCGTAGGCGAGCTTGATCAGGATCGGCCGAAACGAGAACGCGATTACGCCCGCGAACGCAAAGGCGATGCCCCAGGCGCGGTAGCCTGCGGCGCGCGAGGGCGTGGGCATGGCGGTAGAATGAATCACTTTTTATCCGGCGCGAATACTAACGCATGGCAGGTCACAGCAAGTGGGCGAACATCCAGCACCGCAAGGGGCGCCAGGACGCCAAGCGGGGCAAAATCTTCACCCGCCTGATCAAGGAGATCACCGTGGCGGCGCGTCTGGGCGGTGGCGATCCGGGGAGCAACCCGCGCCTGCGGCTCGCAGTGGACACGGCGCGCGAGAACAACATGCCGGGCGACAACATCAAGCGTGCGATCCAGCGCGGCACCGGCGAGCTCGAGGGCGTCGCCTACGAGGAGATCCGCTACGAGGGTTACGGGCCCGGCGGGGCGGCCGTCATGGTGGACTGCATGACCGACAATCGCACGCGCACGGTCGCCGACGTGCGGCATGCGTTCACGAAGAACGGCGGCAATCTTGGCTCCGACGGTTCGGTGGCCTACATGTTCCGCCATTGCGGGCAGTTCGTGTTCGCGCCCGGCGCGAGTGAGGACAAGGTGATGGAGGCCGCGCTCGACGCGGGCGCGGACGACGTGCTGACCAACGACGATGGCTCGGTCGAGGTCCTGTGCGCGTCGGGCGAGTTCGCGGCCGTTAAGGCGGGGCTGGACAAGGCGGGGCTCAAGCCCGAGCTGGCCGAGATCACCATGAAGGCGACGACCGAGATCGCGCTCGCCGGGGACGAAGCGGCGCGCATGCGCAGGCTGCTCGAGGCGCTCGAGGGCCTGGACGACGTGCAGGATGTCTACACTACCGCCATGCCGGAAGACGCCTGAGCGCGAGCGTGCGCATCCTCGGCATCGACCCCGGGCTCCAGGTCACGGGATTCGGCGTCATCGACAAACGCGGCGCGAAGCTCGCCTACGTCACCAGCGGTTGCGTGAAGACCCCGGCGGGCGAGCTCGCCGAACGGCTTCGCGTGATCCTGGAGGGCCTGACGCAGGTAATCGCCGCCAGCACGCCGCAGGTGGCCGCGGTCGAAAAGGTATTTGTCAACGTCAACCCCCAATCGACGCTCGCGCTCGGCCAGGCACGCGGCACGGCGATCTGCGCCGCAGTGCTCGCGGGGCTGGCGGTGGCCGAGTACACTGCGCTGCAGGTCAAACAAGCCGTGGTCGGCAACGGCCACGCCAGCAAAGAGCAGGTGCAGCACATGGTAAGGCGGCTGCTCGATCTGCCCGGCGATCCCAGCCCGGACGCGGCGGACGCGCTTGCGTGCGCGATCTGTCATGCTCACGGCGGCAGGCTCGGGGCGCTGGGCCTGCGCGGCACGCGCCGCAAGGCGGGACGGATCATATGATCGGCAGACTCGTCGGGCGGCTGGCCGCCAAGCACCCGCCCCAGGTGGTGGTAGACGTGGCCGGCGTGGGCTACGAGGTCGACGTGCCGATGAGCACCTTCTTCAACCTGCCCACGACCGGCGAAACGGTGACGCTGCATACGCATCTCGCGGTGCGCGAGGACGCGCACGTGCTGTACGGCTTCGGCAGCGTTGAAGAGCGTGCCGCCTTTCGGCGCCTGATCAGGATCTCGGGCGTGGGCGCGCGCACCGCGCTCGCGCTGCTGTCGGGGCTTTCGGTCGTCGAACTGGCGCAGGCGGTGGCGGTGCAGGATAGCGCGAGGCTGACCAAGGTGCCCGGGATCGGCAAGAAGACCGCCGAGCGGCTGCTGCTCGAGCTCAAGGGCAAGCTTGCCGAGCCGCTGCCGGGCACGGCGGGAGCGCCGGCCGGGGCCGGCGCCGACATCCTGAACGCGCTGGTCGCGCTCGGCTACAGCGAGAAGGAGGCGCTCGCCGCCGTCAAGGGGCTGCCTCCCGCGGTGGCGCTCGCCGACGGCATCCGCGCCGCGCTGAAGGCTCTGGCAAAATCCTGACGTGAGCGTAGAAACCGACCGCCTGATCTCGACCAAGCCCGCCTCGGCGCGGGAGGAGCAGATCGAGCGCTCGTTGCGCCCGGCGTCGCTGGCGGACTACGTCGGCCAGCAGAAGGTGCGCGGCCAGTTCGAGATCTTCATCGAGGCGGCCAGGGCGCGCAGCGAGGCGCTCGATCACGTGCTGTTGTTCGGCCCGCCGGGGCTGGGCAAGACCACTCTGGCGCACATCATCGCGCGCGAGATGGGCGTCAACCTGCGCCAGACGTCGGGCCCGGTGCT
>DAHVFK010000294.1 GCA_027317055.1 Betaproteobacteria bacterium
CGTCGAGGCGGGAGTCAGCCCTACCTGCTCGTCGTTGAAGTAAAAGCGCTGTCCAAGCGTCACGCGCAGCATTTCCTGGCCGGAGGGCGTGAGCACACGCGACGTGGTCGCGAGCGTCAGCTCGTTGGCGTCGCCGAAGCGATCGCCGCCGGTGAAGCGGTTTTCGCTGAAGATCTGCGCGTAATTGAAGTCGGCCAGGGCGGTATCGAACAGCGGGATCTGGCTCTGGTCGCGATAGGGAACGCGCACGTAGTAGGCGCGCGGCTCGAACGTCTGCGTGTAGTTGCCGCCGAACCAGTGCACCGGGCGGTCGAACACCAGCCCGCTGTCCAGGCTCATCCAGGGGATGGACACGGTCTGGCTGTCGGGCTGCGGCGCGGTGGTGCGGGTCAGGCTGTAAGTGGCATAGTGCAGCCCCAGCTTGGGCGTCAGGAACCAGCCCGGGGCGAGCAGCGGTGCGGCGATGGACGGATCGAGCGAGGTGCGCCCGCCCTGGACCAGGATCGGGTGGCTGAACCGGACGTACTCGGCGGGAAGGCTGAGGTCGGCGAAGCCGCCGATGTCGTATCGGCTGGCCGCGAACGTGAGCTGCGGCACCCGGTCGTACGGCGGCACGATCGGCGCCAGCGGGTCCTGCAGCGTCTGGAAGCGCTGGATCCTGGCCGTCGCGCCGTAGCCGAAGCCCGCCAACGAGCCGTTGTAGGTGAGGCTGCCGTCGCCCTGCAGGTTGGTGACGGAAACCTGTCGCACCTGGGACGAGAGGTCGACGAAATAGGCAGCGTCGGAGACGCGGTTCAGGTCGAGCACGCCGCGCAGCTGCGGCGTGAACTGCTGCTCGTGCTGCAGCGATATGCCCGTGCGCGAGGCGCCGAACGCCATGTCGTAAGGCAGGTACTCGACCCTCAGTTCCCCCTTGTACCTCGGGTCGATGTAGCGCAAGTCCGTCTTGAGCTGCTCGCCGCGCTTGGACATGTAGACCCCAGTGAAGGTGGCGTCCCGTTCCGGCGCGATGTTCCAATAGACCGGCACCCCGATTTCGAGGCCGCGGCGCGTGTTCTGGGCGTAGTAAGGCGTCAGCAATCCCGACTTGCGCTGGTCCTCGAGGGGGAACGACGCATACGGCAGGTACGCGATCGTGGTGTTGAGAAAGCGCAGCTTCGCGTCGCGGGCGCGCCCTTCCTCGGCGTTGAAATCGAGGTCCAGTTTTCCCACGATCAACTTCCAGTCTTCCTTGTCCGCGCGGCAGGTCGTATAGGTCGCGTTGTCCATCCGCAGGTGGTCCTTGCCGAGGAACTCGAGCCGATCGGCGGTCCCGCGCGAGACTTGCTGGCGCTCGATGACGAAGGTCGGCTTCTCGAGCACGCCGGTGTCGACCCGGGTGTCGTAGCTCAGGCTCGGGCCGAAGAAACGATCGCCGTCGCGCTGCAGCCGCACACCGCCGGAGGCTTCGATGCGGCCGAATTCCTGGTTGAACTTGAGGTAATCGCTGAAGACAGTGAGATCGTCGCGGTGCAGCTCGACATTGCCTCGCGCAACCACCTCGAGCTCCGACACGCCTTCGATGCTCTGCGCGTCGATGGTGGTCGGGCCATTTTCTGCGGCCTGCGGCGCCGGCGCATCCGCCTGCGCCCTCGCGCCCGATGCGGCGCAAAGGATGACAAGCAGCGTCGCGAAGCGGGCCGCGGGAACAGCCAGCTTCCGCGCGAAGCGGTGCTGCATAGGCGCAAGGGAAAGGGGTGATTCTTGAGTGCTAAAATGTCACAATTCGGCGGAATTCGCAACGGAACTCGTGGACGTACGTCTCGACGCGCTCGAGCGCTGGCTCGCAGCGCAGCTCCCGGACAGCGCGTTCACCCTCGCTCCCGCCTCCGAGGACGCGAGCTTCCGGCGCTACTTCCGCGTCACGCTCGCCGACGGCCGCAGCTTCATCGCGATGGACGCACCGCCCGACAAGGAAGACTGCCGGCCGTTCGTCCACGCCGCGCGCCTGCTGCGCGAGGCGCAGGTCAACGCGCCGCAAGTCCACGCGCAGGACCTGGCGCAGGGGCTCCTGCTGCTTTCCGACCTCGGCCACACGACTTACCTCGCGGCGCTGGACGAGCACAACGCCGACGCGTTGTTCGGCGCCGCGATCGACGCGCTGCTGCGCTGGCAGCTCGCCACCCGCGCCGGCGAGCTGCCGCCGTACGACGAGGCGCTGCTGCGCCGGGAGATGGCGCTGTTTCCCGAGTGGTACCTGGGCCGCCATCTCGGGCTTACGCCCTCGGCGGCGCAGCAGGCCGCGCTCGAAGACGCGTTCCGTCGCCTCGCCGCGAGCGCGCTCGCGCAGCCTGCGGTCTACGTCCACCGCGACTACATGCCGCGTAACCTCATGCTCTGCGAGCCGAACCCGGGCGTGCTCGACTTCCAGGACGCGGTCATCGGTCCGATCAGCTACGACATCGCCTCGCTGCTGCGCGACGCCTTCGTCAGCTGGGAGGAGGCGCGCGTAATCGACTGGTGCGCGCGCTACTGGGAGGCGGCCAAGCGGGCGCGGCTGCCGGTCGACGCCGATTTCGCCGAGTTCTACCGTGGCCTCGAATGGATGGGGCTGCAGCGCCACCTGAAGGTGCTCGGCATCTTCGCCCGCCTGACCTATCGCGATGGCAAGGCAAAGTACCTCGCGGACACGCCGCGCTTTATCGGCTACGCACGCGCAGTAGCCGGGCGCTATGCGGCGCTCGCACCGCTCGCGCGGCTGCTCGACCAGGTCGGCGGGAACCCGCAATGAAGGCGATGATCCTCGCTGCCGGGCGCGGCGAGCGCCTGCGCCCGGTCACCGACCGGCTGCCCAAGCCGCTGCTCGAGGTCGGCGGCAAGCCGCTGCTTGCCTGGCACCTCGAGCGTCTCGCCGCGGCGGGATTCCGCGAAGTGGTGATCAACCTGTCGCACTTCGCGCAGCTGATCGCCGAGCGCATGGGAGAGGGCGCCGCGTTCGGCCTCTCGATCGCCTACTCGCACGAGCAGCGGCCGCTCGAAACCGCGGGCGGGATCGCGCAGGCGCGCGCGCAGCTGGGCGAGACGCCGTTCCTGCTCGTCAACGGCGACGTGTATTGCGAGTGCGATTTCGCCCGCCTGCGCGCCGAGCGCCTGGGGGCGCGCCTGGCGCACCTGGTGCTGGTGCCGAATCCGGCGCATCGCCCGCAGGGGGATTTCAGCCTTGAGGCGGGCAGCGTCGGAAACGGCACCGGCGCGCGCTACACTTACGCTGGCATCGCCGTGATGTCGCCCGCCCTGGTGGACGGGATCGAGCCGGGAAGCCGGGCGCCGCTCGCGCCGCTGCTGCGCACCGCGGCCGAAGACGGCCGCCTCGGCGGCGAGCTGTTCCAAGGCATCTGGCAGGACGTCGGGACGGCCGAGCGGCTCGCCGCGCTCGACCAATTGCTGGCGGCACGCCATGGCGCTCGACGCTGACGCGGTCGATCGGGCGCTGGCCTGCGACGCGGGCTGGCTGGCGGCGCTGCGCCGCGACTGGCTCGCGCTGGCCGACCTGGCGCTGTGGGGCGGTGTGCAGTCGTCCAAGCTCGGCGCGCTGCCGCGGCTGCGAAAGCGCATCATGGAGCTTGGCGAGCGGCTCGCGTCGCTCGGCGCACCGCGCGGCTGGATCCCGCAGCCGCGGGAGCGGCTGAAGAGCGCGCTCGCGACGGCGATTGCCGCGCGCGAGCTGCTAGAGCAGTGTGCGCAGGCGCTCGGCGAGCTGGAGGGGGGCGCGGCGCACGACGCGCTCGCCGCGGCGCTGCAGGACCTGTCGCGCCGCGCGCGGGCGCCGCTGGATGAATATGCGGCATGCTGGGCGGCGCTGCTCGACTCGCAGCTCGGGCACGACAACGAGGAGTGATGCAGGCATGGACATGAACGCCACAGACAGCGCGGTCTACCAGGCGCGGCGCGACCGGCTCGTGCGCGGCATGGGTGCGGGCGTCGCGGTGATCCCCACCGCGCCCGAGCGCATCCGCAACCGCGACGCGCACTACCCCTACCGCTTTGACAGCCACTTCTACCACCTGACCGGCTTCGGCGAGCCCGAGGCCGCGCTGGTGATCGTGGCGGGCGACGCGCCCAGGTCGCTGCTGTTCTGCCGCGAGCGTAACGAGGAGCGCGAGACCTGGGACGGTTTCCGCTGGGGCCCGCAGGCGGCGCGCGAGCGCTTCGGCTTCGACGAGGCGCACCCGATCGGCGCGCTCGACGAGACGCTGGCGCAGCTGCTGGAGAACCAGCCTGCGCTTTTCTACCCGCTCGGCGCCGACGCCGAGTGGGACGCACGTGCGATGCGCTGGCTGAACGCGGTCCGGGCCAAGGCGCGCGCCGGCGTGCAGGCGCCGGAGCGCGTGCAGGACGTGCGCACGCTGCTCGACGAGATGCGGCTGGTCAAGGACGCGCACGAGCTGGCCCTGATGCGACGGGCAGCGTCGATCTCCGCCGCGGCCCATCGCCGCGCGATGCGGGCCACCCGGCCGGGGCGCCGCGAATACGAGATCGAAGCCGAGCTGCTGTACGAGTTCCGGCGCAGTGGCGCGCAGTTCCCTGCCTACTGGCCGATCGTGGCGGGCGGCGCCAACGCCTGCGTGCTGCACTACGTCGCGAACGACGCGCCGCTGCGCGACGGCGACCTGCTGCTGATCGACGCCGGTTGCGAGCTCGAGGGCTACGCT
>DAHVFK010000295.1 GCA_027317055.1 Betaproteobacteria bacterium
GCTGAAACCCGGCAAGCGCTTTTTCGAGCGCTCCGTCGCCGAGCACGTCCGCGCCGGCATGCCGAGTTCCGTCGCGGACATCCCCGCCGAGACCCTGACCATTGACGCGCATCTCATCGCGAACCCCTCGCGCACCCTCCTCATCAAGGTCAAGGGCGACTCGATGGTCGACGCCGGAATTTTCGATGGCGATACCGTGATCGTGGAAAAGCGCACCACGGCGAACGTCGGCGATATCGTGGTCGCGATCCTCGACAACGAATTCACCCTCAAGCGCCTCGCGCGCGAGAAAGGCCGCATCGTCCTGCGGCCCGAGAACAAGGCCTACCCGGTCATCCGGCCGAAGGGCGACCTCGAGATCTTCGGCGTGGTGGTGGGGCAGTTCCGGAGTTACCGCTAGGAGACCCGGCTCACTCTTCCGGCCCGCGCTGCCCGGTCGCGTCCTCGTCGACCCAGTCCTCCTCTTCCCACGACATGCCTTTCCTCCCCGGCACCTTGCGCGTCGGCCCGGCGCGGTACAGCGGGCACGACTTCGGCCCGTAGCAGAACGTCTCGAAGCGGTGCTGCGCGGGGTTCGGATTCGGTGGTCATCCCGGCCGAGAGCAAACCGGGGTCTGACCCCGATTTCCGACCCGTGCAGCCTACGGCCGCGCGGCCTGTTTGGCCAGGCGCTTCAGTCCCGCGGGGCCGGCGTAGCGCGGATACAGGACAGGCTCGGCCATCGGCCAATCGTAACCTTGGACAGCGGCCAATCGCAAGCATAGCCCTCGGCCAATCGAAAGGCATTCGGCGCGCGCGCAGGACTTCGGGCCGCAGCAGAGCGTCTCCAGGCGGCACCGCTGATCGACGCAATCTGACTCTGTGTTCGCCATTCGCGAACCGCGAGCGGCGCAAGCTGTGGTTTAGACCGCCTTCGCCCCCCAGCCGCGCGTGCCCGCCGGCACCGCCCGATGCAGCAGATCCACCGTGATCGTCTCCTTCGGCCGCAGCGCCTTCCTCTTCTCGCGCACCTCCGCCGGCGCCGGCGTGAAGAGCCCCAGCCGCGGCCGTTCACGCGCGGCGCCCGGCGCTTGCGCCGGCAATGCGGCCGAACACCGCGCCGGCCATGAGGCCCGCGCCGCCGAGATAGTTTTCGTAGAAAAGCCCGCCGACGATCTCGCCGGCGGCATACAGGCCCGGGATGCTGCGGTCGCTCGTATCCTGCACCTCGCAGCGCTCGTTGATGCGCAGGCCGCCGAACGAGAACGTGATGCCGCAGGTGACGACGAAGCCGGTGTAGGGCGGCGTGTCGATCGGCAGTGCCCAGTTGGACTTCGGCGGCGAGATGCCCTCAGTCGACACGCCGTCGAGGATCGCCGGGTTGTACTTGCCCGGCCGGCAGGCGGCATTGAACTCGCGCACGGTGCGCGCGAGCCCTTGCGCGTCGATTCCGATCTGCGCTGCGAGCGCCTCCAGCGTCGGCGCCTCGGCCTTGGTCACCTGCTTGATGCGGTACTCGTCGCGCACCATGCCGATGGTCTTCGCGTCGAAGATCTGCACCGCAGTGCGCCCGGGCTGCTTCATCACCTCGCGCCCGTACCTGGCGTAGGTGTGGTTGCGGTAATCCGCGCCCTCGTCCACGAAACGCTCGCCCTGCAGGTTGACGATGATGCCGATCGGGTAGGAGTGTTTCTGGAAATTGTCCAACACCACGCGGTCGCCGAACGGTGGCGCGCTGATGTCCCACTGCACCGCGTGGCAGCTCGACCAGCCGCCGAACGCCTGGGCGTCGATCTCGAGCGCGGCGCGCAGGCCGTCTCCGGTGTTGTAGCGGGTGCCGCGCACTCGGCAGGATTCCCACCCGGGACCGTAGTAGCGCACCCGCATCTCCGGGTTCGCCTCGAAGCCGCCGCAGGCCAGCACGACGTTCCTGCCGTGGATATCCGCGTAGCCGTCGGGCCCCATGACATGCGCGCCGACGACGGCGCCCGAGCGGTCCTGCAGCAGCTTGCGCAGCCCGGTGGCATAGCGAATCTCGATTCCCAGCCGCTCGGCCCGTTTGACGAGCTGGTCGACCAGACCGTAGCCGCCGCCTACCGCCTCGACGTTGACCCCGCCGTAGAAATGGTGCTTGCCGTCGACCTTGAACGACTGGCGTCCGAACATCGGCAGGAAGCGCACCTTGTTGCGGCGCATCCAGCTCATCGTCTCGCGCGAGCGGCCGACGAGGGTCTGCGCCAGCATGTCGTCGGTCTGTCCCTCGGTCACCCTGCGCAGGTCCTCGAGGTAGTCCTCCTGCCTGATCACCGGCAGGACGATCTGGTTCGCCTCGGCCTGCGACAGATCGTCAAGGATGTCGCCCCGCAGATCCTCCAGGCCGTCGTGCACGAAGCGAAAGCCCCCGGCGGTGAACAGCGAGTTGCCGCCGCGCTCCTCGAGCGGCGCCTTCTCCAGCACCAGCACCCTCGCCGCGCCCTGCTCCTTGGCGGAGATCGCGGCGCACAGTGCGGCGTTGCCCGCGCCGACGACAATGAGGTCGAATGGATCGTTGTTTGCCATGCGCTAAATGGGGTTTGTCCCTATTCAGTCCGACGCCTGGCGGCAGCCGCTGCGCGCGAAGTCCGCGTCGACGAAGTCGGCCCCCCGCACGCCCAGGTCGAGCAGCAGGCGCTGAAAGCACGGATGCTGCTGCAGCAGCAGGCTGCCGGCCTGCTCGAGCGCAAGCAGGTTGTCGTGGCTGATCGTCCACAGCGTCGGGATCCGCTTCACCCGCTCGCGCAGCCGCCGCTGCTCGGGGTCGCTCGCGCGCAGCTGGTCGAAGTCGATCTTCACCGGGTACACCTTCAGCCCCGCGAACAGCGGCCGGCCGGCGCCGCCGCCGCCTGCCGCGTTGAGCTGCGCGAGCAGCACCTCCATCTGCGAGCTCACGCCCGCGGTGTTCGAGTCGATCGGGATCGAGGTGACGCTGCCGATCATCTGCACGATGCCCGGGCGCGAAGCCGACTGGTGGATGCCGTTGGCGGACTCGGCGCGCGCGTTGATCACGATCACCGCCACCTTGCGCACCCGGCCGGTGTTGATCGCCTCCAGGATCGTGCCGGACCGCGCCGCCCCCGCGTCCGGCCCGGCGACGATCGGCGCCGCGTAGGGCGAGCCGATCGCCTCGAGCAGGCCGTGCACGGCGAGGTTGTCCGCCAGGCCGCCGTCGAGCAGATAGAGATAGTCGATCTCGCGCTCGCTGTCGGGCCCGTGGCGCAGGTCGTTCGCGTAGCGCGCGAGCTTGACGCCCTCCAGGTCGAGGTACGGCGCGTAGCGCCCGCGCAGCCTGGTGCGGATCCACTGCGGCGTCGCCCGGCCGCGGCAGGCCTCGGCCGAGTAGTCGCGCAGCGCGACCGGCGAGACCACGATCGGCACCGCCGAGGAGGCCGCCACGCCGACCGAGATCGGCTCGCGCTCGAGGTCCGAGCAGATGTCGTCGAACCGCCCGGGGGTGAACGCGAACACGTCGCCCGAGGCCATGTCGGTCGCGTTCAGGATCAGGTACGGCCGGCCGGGACGGTTGAGCGCGGCGAAGGTCTGGCCGCCGAACAACTGGCGATCGAACATCCGCTCGACCACGTCGACGCGCGAGGAGCCGGTGAACGCCAGCCGCAGCCAGGTGATCGGGTTGATCGCATCCAGGCCCAGCGTGCGCATGTTGTCCGGCGCGAGGAACGCGGGCTCGAAGCGCTTCAGGCCCTCGGCTCCGTAGAGCGCAAAGTAGGCCGCGATGACGCTCCCGCCCGAGACCGACGACACCACGCCGATATCGTCGGTCAGCCTGCGGATCTTGTGGTCGGAGACGTACTCGAACTTCTCCAGGTCGCGCAGGATCACCCAGCCCAGCGCCGCGGCCCGCGAGCCGCCGCCCGAGATCGCGACCAGCACCAGCGGCCTGTCCGGGTGCGAGACGTCCACCGCGCGCCGCTCGACGTTCGCCTGCCCCGCGCCGAGCGGCGCGTTCTCGAACCGGGTCGAGGCGCACCCGGCGAGGGCGACCAGCAGCGCGAGGAGCGCCGCGCGCCTAAGCATCGCCCGCCTTCTTCTTGCGTGCCGCGGCGCCGCTCGCGGCGGCCGACAGCAGCGCGAAGGCGACCACCAGCGGCTTGATGACCGAGGTGCCGGTCAGCGGCACGTCACGGCTCTTCGGCCGGCAGCCGTCGCCTTCGAGCGTGATCTCGTACTCGCCGGTCGGAAGCATCAAGGTGTGATTGGTGAACCCGACCCGCGTGCCGTCCGCCAGCACCGCGCGCTCCTCGGGGAACGTCACCAGCAGGAACTCGATCGCCATCGCAGCCTCCTTGCCTGTCAGCGCTTCGCCGCACCCGGCCGCCGCGGCCGACCGCCCTCAGCCGCATCTTAGCCAAAGCGCGGCGCCGCGCGCGACCCTAGCCGGCCCTCGCAAGCCCCATGATCGCCTCCAGCTCGAGCGTCCCCTTCGCCCCCCAGCCGCGCGTGCCTGCCGCCACCGCCGGGCGGAACTTCTCGTACAGCGAATACGCCTCCCGCGCGAGCTTCGCCGGCGTGCGCGACCTCGCCAGCGCCCGCATCGCGCCGAGCGCATCGTCGAACCCCTCGCCGAACTTGGTAAACAGATACCGCTCCACCGGCTCCGGATCGATCTCCTTTCCCTTCGCCAGCGCCCGCAAGCCGTCTTTGGTGTGC
>DAHVFK010000296.1 GCA_027317055.1 Betaproteobacteria bacterium
GGCCCATGGCGCGCCCCATGTTGTGGGCGAAGTTGAACAGCCCCGCCGCCTCGCCCGCCGCGTCCTCGGGCACGGCGGTGAGCGCCACCACCGCGGTGGGCGCCAGCGGCAAAGCCATGCCAAAGCCGGTCGCGGTCATGATCACGAACAGGACCACCGGGTGAATCGCCACGCCGAGCACGGCCAGGGCGACGAACCCCGCGGTCATCACCAGAAATCCGAGCGCCCACGGCAGCGCGGGCCCCAGGCGGTCGGTGATACTCCCGCCCCAGACGCCGACCACGATCGCGGTGAGCGCGAGCGGCAGCAGCGCATTGGTCGCCTGCAGCGCCGAGTAGCCGCCGACGTACTGCAGCTCGAGCGGCACGAACATCATGGCCGAGAACATGCCGATGCACACCAGCCAGGTGCCGAGATTGCCCAGCACGAACGCACGGATGCGGTACAGGCCGAGGTTGAACAAGGGCGCCTTCTCGGTCTTCTGGTTGATCCATAGAACGATCATGCCGACCGCGAACACGCCGTAGAGCATCAGCGCCATCGCCCCCATTTTTCCGCCGATCGCGGCACTGAGCCCCGGCTGCATGGTGTCCATGCCGGAAGCCGCCAGCGCGACCACCAGGGCGCCGAAGGCGGCCAGAAAGGCGAGTGACCCGACCCAGTCGAAGCGCTCTGCGCGCGTGGGCAGCTCCTTGAGCACCGGCGCGGCCCACAGCCACAAGAGCCCCGCGAGCGGCGCCGGCACCCAGAACATCGACCGCCACCCCAAAGCGACGGCGAGATAGCCGCCGATCACCGGCCCGGCCACCGTGCCGCTGAGAAGCGCGGCGCGCCAGATGCCGAAGGCGAGGCCCTGGCGTTCGCGGATCTGGGTGCTGATGAAGACGATCGAAACCAGGATCACCCCGCCGCCCAGGCCCTGCAGCGTGCGCATCGCGACCAGCATCGCGGCGTCCGGAGACACCGCGGCCGCGAGCGAGCTCAGGGCATACAGGCCGAGACCCCAGAGAAAGATTCGCTTCTGGCCGTAGCGGTCGCCGAGCTTGCCGGTCACGGGCATCACCACGGCATACGGAACGAGATACGACAGGACGATCGCGACGAGCGCGAAATCGCCGCCTCCGAGCCCTCGTGTGATGTCGGCGATCGGCACGTTCACGACGCCCGCGCTCATGTTGGACAGAAACGTCGCCAGGGACGCAATCGCGACCAGGGCGGGAGAAAATGCGCGTTCTTTCATGACGAGCCTCCTTTTACCAGGCCTGCACCGAACGAATTGGCCAGAACGGCGCTCACGCTCATTGCCATCGCGAGCATCGCCCAGACGGGATGCAGCAGGCCGGTCGCCGCGAGCGGGATGCCGATGCCGTTGAAGGCGAACGCGATGGCGAGGTTCTGGGCGGTCTTGGCATAGCTGCGGCCGCCGATCGCGATCAGGTCCGGAATCGCGCCGAGCGCATGGTTCATGACCACCGCGTCGGCCGATTCGACCGCGATATCGGTGCCGGCGTCGAAAGCGATGCCGACATCGGCCTGCATCAAGGCGGGCGCGTCGTTGATGCCGTCGCCGACCATCGCGAGCTGCAGTCCTTCCTTCTGGCGCGCGCGGATGTAGTCCGCCTTGTCGGCGGGCAGCGCCTCCGCGCGCACGCGGCGGATTCCCAGCCGGGCGGCGAGCGCTTCGGCGGCGCCGCGGTTGTCGCCGGTCACCATGATCGACTCGATGCCGCGCCTGGCAAGGGTGCGGATCACGGCTTCGGCTTCGGGCCGCGCTTCGTCGCCAAGGGGAATGAGGCCGAGCAGCGCTCCGTCGCGGGCAACGCCCACCAGCGTCGCGCCCTGCGGCAGGCCCGCGCGCGCCTGCTGCGGCAGGGCGATAGCGTTCTCGGCCAGGAACTGCGGACTTCCCGCGAGAACGCGCTCGCCGTGGAGCAGGCCGGACACGCCGCGGCCCGGGGCTTCGCGGAAATCGTCGATGTCGGCGAGCGCCAGGCCCCTGGCCTGCGCTTCGTTGACGATTGCCACGGCGAGCGGATGGCGCGAGAACTGCTCCAGCGCCGCCGCCGTCGCCAGAAGCGCGGCGGGAATCTCGCCCAGCACCCTGGGCTTGCCCTGCGTGAGCGTGCCGGTCTTGTCGAACACCACTGCGCGCACGCCCTTGAGCATCTGGAACGCTTCGGCGCTGCGCACCAGGATCCCCCGTTGCGCCGCTTCGCCGCCGCCGCGGATGAGCGCCAGGGGCGTGGCCATGCCGAGCGCGCAGGGATAGCCCATCACCAGCACCGAAAGCGCGGCGTAAAGCGCGCGCAGCTCATAGCTTGCGCCGGACACCGCGCCGGCGACGATCCAGCCGATCAGCGCCGCCGCCGCGATGCCGAGCACCGTCGGCACGTACACGAGCAGGATGCGTTCCACGAGGATGAGGATGGCCGGTTTGAGCGCCTTGGCGGCTTCCACCTCGCGCGCCACGCGGGCGACGAAGCTCTCGCCGGCGGGCTTGGTCACCCGCGTGAGGAGCATGCCGTCGGTGTCGAGCGAGCCGGCGATCACCGCGGCGCCCGGCGCCTTGGTCACCGGTAGCGGCTCGCCGGTCACCATCGACTCGTCGACCCCGGCGACGCCTTCGGTCACTTCGCCGTCGAGCGGGATGCGCTCGCCCGGCCGCACCCGCACCGTCTCGCCGACTTCGATCTCGGCCAGCGGAACTTCGACCGTCTCGCCGCCGCGCACGACCCAGGCGGTGGCAGGCTGCAGCTCGAGGAGCTTGCGCACCGCCTGGGAAGCGCGCGTTCGCACCAGGCCCGCGACGTAGCTGCTCAGAATGTGATAAGTCATCAGCCAGGACGCGGCGCCGAAAAAGTCCGCGGCCGGAAAGCTCGGCACACGAAGGCCGACGAGGCCGGCCGTGAACGCACCCAGCGCGCTGAAAGTGAGCAGCACATGCTGGTTGAGGATGCCGCGGCGCAGCGCGGCGAGCGCCATCGCCAGAAAGCGCCCGCCCAGAAGGAACACGACCAACGCCGCGACCAGCGCCATCGTGATGGCCTGCCACGGCCCGGCGATCGGCAGATCGAGCCACCCTGTGGCCATCATCACCAGCCCGACGCCGCTCAGCAGCGCGGCCGTGAGCAGCCGGCGGCGCTCCTGATCGAGCTCCTCTTCGGCCTGGACAAAGGCGCGCAGCCTTTCGCGGTCGCGGATCGTATAGCCCAGCGAACGCAGCGTTTCGGTGACGCGTTCGGGCGTCGCCGCGGCGCCGTCATATTCGAGCAGCGCCTCCTCGTGGGCCAGGTTGACCGAGGCGAAGCTCACGCCCGGCACCTGGCGCAGCGCATGCTCGACGCTCTGGCGGCAGAACGAGCACTGCATGCCGCCGATCGCGATCTGCAGGCGGGAGGTGGTTTTGGTCGTCTCGACGGCGGCGGACATCAGGCTCCCTCCTTTACCGTCAGGCGATAGCAACGAACAGGCCGAACCAGATCGACCACAGGCCAAGCACGAGCAGGACGACGCCGGTCCAGAACGGCATGCGCCGCGACAGCGCGGCGAGCCGGTCGAGAGCGGCGCGCGCGCGCCGCGACAGGACCGCCAGCAGGATCGGCAGCGACAGCGCGAGCCCGAAAAGCGCGAGCGAGAAGAAACCGCGCCCGAGCGAGGCGCCGCCGGCGCCGCTCGCGGCTGCCATCCCGAGCAGCCCGAGGATCAACGGCCCGGCGCAGGCCGGGATGTTGAACGCGAACAGCGTCCCCAATGCCGCCGCCCCGTTCACGCTCGAGAGGCGCGTCAGCCGCGGCCCGAGCGCACGCACGAGCGAACCGGACCTGCCGGCGAGGTAGATGACGCCGATCAAGGCGTAGAGGGTGCCGAAGGCGATCCATACCGCCTTCTGATACCCCAGGAACGCGCCGCCCACGGCCGCGGCGGCGAGCCCCAGCGCGCCCATCAGCAGCGCCCGCATGCCCATGAACACGCCGACCTGCGCCAATTTGTCCCGGGCCTCGCGGCCTTCCAGGGTCTTGACGAAAAGCAGGCTGGTCCCGATCGAGCACGGCTCGACGAACCCGAACAGGCCGAGGCCGACGGGCAGCGCGAGCGCCGCGAGCAGGCCCGTATCAGCCACCGCTGCGGGTCGTCACGCGGTAACCGCCCTTCTCGATCTGCGCCGCGAGCTGGTCCTCGGAAACCGCGCTGGACTCGTATACCACCTGGGCCTGCTTGTCCTGGAACGACGCGCTCGCCTTGCGTACGCCGGCGGCCCTCTCTAGCAGTGTCTGAATCTTCGAGGCGCAGCCATCGCAGTGCATGCCTTCGATGCCGAATGTCACTTTGTTCATTCCCGGTACTCCTCTCGTGGCGCCGATGCGAACGGTCGGCCAGGTCGCAGTGTGAACCCTGGAGCCCACTCCGGAGTCAAGCGGCTGCGCGAAGCCGACGATTCGGGACTCGACCGGCGGCGCGAAGACCGCCGCGGCAGGCTCGATCACGCGCTGGACTTGACCTTGTAGCCGCAACTCTCGATCGCTGCGACGAGCTTTGCCGGAGCGACCGCCGCCGGATCGTAGTGCACGTGCGCGTGGCCATCCTGGTAGGAGACGTCAACGGCTTCGACACCCGCTTCCAGCGACAACAGCGCCTTGATCGTCTCGGCGCAGCCGTCGCAGTGCATGCCAGCGATGC
>DAHVFK010000297.1 GCA_027317055.1 Betaproteobacteria bacterium
CCGCGCATGGACGGCTTCGACTTGACGCGCAACGTACGCGCCGATCCGCGCCTGAAGTCCGTGCCGATCATCGTAATAACGTCGCGCACCGCCGACAAGCATCGCGCCTATGCGCAGGAAGTCGGCGCCAATGCGTTCCTCGGCAAGCCCTACCAGGAGGAACAGCTGCTGGGGCACATCGCGAGCTTCGTCGGGCGCAGGCTCAACGGCGAGTGACTACGCCGCAGCGCGCGAGCGCTGAATGCAGCGCAGCATGATCGTGCGCGCGCAGGTCGCGGCGGAACCGTACCAATGCGCTGGAGGCAGGAACCATCGCGGAAAAAAGATCTCTAGCAGGAGGGTGGAAACGGTAAAATAGCGGTAAGCGTGACCTCGATCAATCTTACGCACCACTTCCTGATCGCCATGCCCAACATGGCGGACCCGTATTTTGCGAGGACGCTGACCTACGTCTGCGAGCACAACGACCAGGGCGCACTCGGCGTGGTGGTGAACCGGCCGATCGACATGACTCTGCAGGCGCTTTTCGAGCGCCTGTCACTGTCGCTGAAGGACAACGAGCTGGCGGACGCGCCGATATTCTTCGGCGGTCCGGTGCAGACCGACCGAGGCTTCGTGCTGCATGCCCCCGCGGGTCACTGGCAATCGACGCTCAAAGTGCGCGAGGCGATCGGCCTGACGACCTCGAAGGACATCCTCGAGGCAGTCGGTCGCGGCGAAGGGCCGGCGAAGCTGCTCGTAACGCTAGGCTACGCGGGCTGGTCGCCCGGCCAGCTCGAGCACGAACTGTCGCAGAACGCATGGCTCACGGTCGAGGCACAGGACGGAATCATTTTCGACACGCCGGTGGAGGAGCGCCTGCCGGCCGCAATGGAGCTGCTCGGCATCGATTTCGGGCGCTTGCAGGACGAAGCGGGCCATGCCTGAGCGGCAGCTGCCCCGCTCGGCTCTCGCCCAGGCCATTCCTCCCTCGTCTTCTCTTCCTGCAAATATCGGCACCGTGCTCGCGTTCGACTACGGCGAGCGGCGCACCGGCGTCGCGGTCGGCGACGCGCGCCTGCGCACCGCGCATCCGCTGCCGGCCATTGCCGCCACCGGCGCCGCACGCACGGCCGCAATCGCCAAGCTGGTGCACGAATGGCGTCCCGAGCGCCTGGTGGTGGGCTTGCCGCTGGGCAGCGACGGCGGCACGCATCGCCTCGGCCAGAAGGTGGCGCGCTTCGCGCGTGAGCTCGAGGCGCACTTTTGCCTGCCGGTGGCGCAGGTCGACGAGCGCTACACATCGAGCGAGGCGGAGTCGCGCATGCGCGAGGCCATCGGTGCGCGCCGTACGGCGCAGGCGTCGAGAGAGCGCAAGCTGGATTCGTATGCCGCACAACTCATCCTGCAGCAGTACTTCGATGAATCCTCTGCCTGACGCCGAGAAGCTGTGCGTGCAGTTGGCGGCCGAGCTCAAGCCGGCAGTCAAGCCGAGCACGGCCATGATCGGCCTGTATACCGGCGGCGTATGGCTCGCCGAGAGGCTGCACGCCGCCCTCGGGATCGCCGAGCCGCTCGGCACCATGGACATCGCGTTCTACCGCGACGACTACCACCAGCAGGGCCTCGCTCGCGATCCGAAGCGCACGCAAATCCCGTTTGCCGTGGGGGGCCGCGACCTGCTGCTGGTGGACGACGTGCTATACACCGGGCGCACGGTGCGCGCCGCGATGAACGAGCTGTTCGATTACGGCCGCCCGGCGAGCATTTCGCTGGTGGTGCTGGCCGACCGGGGTGGCCGCGAATTGCCGATCTGCGCGCAATACTTTGGCTGCACGATCGAGGTGGCGAAAGGAATGCGGCTGCGCTTGTTACGCGACGACCGCGGCAAGCTCAAGCTCGCGCTGCAGCATGCAGAATAACCCGCAACTGAACGAGAATGGGGAGCTGCGCCACCTGCTCTCGATCGAGGGCCTGCCGCGCAACGTGCTGTCGGGCATTCTGGACACTGCCGCCTCGTTCGTCGGCGTCACTGAACGCGAGGTGAAGAAGGTGCCGCTGCTTCGCGGCAAGAGCGTGTTCAATCTGTTCTTCGAGCCCTCGACACGCACCCGCACCACGTTCGAGATCGCCGCCAAGCGACTTTCGGCGGACGTCATCAACCTGAACGTCGCGGCCAGCTCGCAGACCAAAGGCGAATCGCTGCTCGACACGGTATCCAATCTGTCCGCGATGCAAGCCGACCTGTTCGTTGTGCGCCATGGCTCCTCGGGCGCGCCCTACCTGATCGCACAACACGTCAAGCCGCACGAGCACGTGATCAACGCGGGCGACGGGCGGCACGCGCACCCGACGCAGGGCCTGCTTGACCTGTACACGATCCGGCACTACAAGCAGGACTTCGGCGCGCTACGCGTGGCGATCGTCGGCGACATACTGCATTCGCGCGTCGCGCGTTCGCTCATCCACGGCCTGACCACGCTCGGCACGCCTGAAGTGCGCGTGATCGGCCCGAAAACGTTGCTCCCGGCGGGCGTCGAGGCGCTGGGCGTAAAGGTATTCAACGACATGCAGGAAGGTTTGCGCGGCGCCGATGTGGTGGTGATGCTCAGGCTGCAGAGCGAGCGCATGCGCGGCGCATTGCTGCCCAGCGCGCAGGAGTTTTTCAAGCACTACGGCCTCACCGCGCAGAAGCTCGCGCTGGCGAAGCCGGACGCGATCGTCATGCACCCCGGGCCGATGAACCGCGGCGTCGAAATCGATTCGTCGGTCGCCGACGGTCCGCACTCCGTCATCCTGCCCCAAGTCACCTTCGGCATCGCCGTGAGAATGGCGGTCATGTCGATCGTGGCCGGAAACTGATGAAGATCCTGATCCGTAACGGACGCGTGATAGATCCGGCGAGCGGGCGCGACGCCGCGGGCGATGTAGCGATCGCCGACGGCCGCCTGTGCGAGGCGCTGAGCGGCAAGCCCGACCGGGTCATCGACGCGACCGGACTGGTGGTCGCGCCGGGGTTGATAGACATCGCGGCGCGCCTGCGCGAGCCGGGCTACGAGTACAAGGCAACGCTCGAATCGGAGCTGGACGCCGCGGTCGCGGGCGGAGTGACCAGCCTGGCCTGTCCGCCCGACACCGACCCGCCGCTCGACGAGCCGGGGCTGGTCGACATGCTGCGCCGGCGCGCCAAGGTGCTATCGCGCGCGCGTGTGTATCCGATCGGCGCGCTTACGGTAAAGCTCGCGGGCGAGCGCCTGACCGAGATGGCCGAGCTCGCGGAAGCAGGCTGCGTGGCGTTCTCGCAGGCGGACCAGCCGATCGCCGACACGCAGGTACTATGGCGCGCGCTGCAGTACGCGGGCACTTTCGGTTTTCCGGTCTGGTTGCGGGTCGAGGATCACTGGCTCGCGCGCGGCGGCGTGGCGCACGACGGCGCGCTGGCGACTCGCCTCGGGCTGCCGGGCATTCCGGTGTTCGCCGAAACGATCGCGCTCGGCGTGTTGCTCGAGCTGGTGCGCGCCACCGGTACGCGGGTACACCTGTGCCGGCTCTCGAGCGCCGGAGCGGTCGAGCTGGTGCGTAGGGCGAAGGTCGAGGGCCTGCCGATCAGTTGCGACGTCGGCATTCACCATCTTCACCTGTCGGATCTCGATCTCGGCTACTTCGATTCCCATTGCCGGCTGGTACCACCGCTCAGGAGCCAGCGCGACCGCGACGCGCTCGCCGCCGGGCTCTCGGACGGCACGATCGATTGCGTGTGCTCGGACCATACTCCGGTCGACGAGGACCAGAAGCAAATGCCCTTCTCGGAGGCCGAGCCGGGGGCGACCGGGCTCGAGCTGCTCCTGCCGCTTGCCCTAAAGTGGGGCGCGCAGCAGAAGCTACCGCTCGCAACGGTGCTGGCGCGCGTCACCAGCGATGCGGCGCGCGTGCTCGGCGTGCATTCCGGCAGGCTGCAGGCGGGTGCGCCGGCGGACGTGGTCGTGTTCGACCCCGACGCGGCATGGCGGGTGAGCGCCGAGGCGCTGCGTAGCCAGGGAAAGAACACGCCCTATATCGGCTACGAGCTTGGCGGACGGGTGCGCTACACGCTGGTCGCCGGGAACGTGGTGTTCGAGCAGACATGACGGGGCGCGCCGCGGCTGCGCTGCTCGCCGCGCTCGTGCTCGCGGCCTGCAGCACCACGCCGCCGCGCGACGGCGCGTATTACAAGAATGACGGACCCGGCGCCAATCCGCCGCCCAACCTGGACCGGATCGCCGACGCACAGCCGCGCGCCGAGCCGCTCAGCCGCGCCGCCAACCGCCCCTACGTGGTGTTCGGCAAGAGGTACGTGCCGCTTGCTTCGCTGCAGCCGTTCCGCCAGCGCGGGATCGCAAGCTGGTACGGCCGGCGTTTCAACGGTCAGCCGACCTCGAGCGGAGAACGCTACGACATGTACGCGATGACCGCCGCGCACCCCGTGCTCCCGATCCCGAGCTACGCGCGCGTCACGAATCTCTCCAACGGCAGGAGCGTGGTAGTGCGAATCAACGACCGCGGGCCGTTCCATTCCGGGCGCATCATCGACCTGTCATACGCCGCAGCGCACAAGCTCGGTTACGTTGCCGCCGGCAGCGCGCGAGTAGAGGTGGACAGCATCGTGCCGGGCGCGCCGGCCGAGGCCGCAGCGACGACCGCGCGCGCCGCGG
>DAHVFK010000298.1 GCA_027317055.1 Betaproteobacteria bacterium
TGCTCAAGGCCACCGGCTGCCCGGCGCTGGTCTACAGCCGCTACGGCTACGGCCACTCTGACGTGCTCGCCGAGCCGCGCCGCAGCGTTCGCTTCATGCACGAGGAGGCGCTCGAGGCGCTGCCCGCGGTGCTGGCCGAGACCGGCATCCGGGCCCCGATCCTGGTCGGGCATTCCGACGGGGCCTCGATTGCGCTCATCTACGCCGGCGCGGGCAACCCGGTGCGCGCGCTGGCGCTGATGGCGCCGCACGTGTTCGTCGAGGAGATCTGCATCCGCAGCATCGAGCAGGCCAGGCGCGAGTTCGAGACCACCGACCTGGCGCGGCGCCTGGGCAAGTACCACCGCGACCCGCGGCGCTCGTTCTACTTGTGGAACGACGTCTGGCTCGACCCCGAGTTCCTCGACTGGAACATCGAGCAGTATCTGCCCGCGATCACCTGTCCGGTGCTCGCGATCCAGGGCCGCGACGACCAGTACGGCACCATGGCGCAACTGCGCGCGATCGCGCTCAAGGTCAAGGGCCCGTGCGAGCGGGTCGAGCTCGAGCGCTGCGGCCACAGCCCGTTCCGCGACCAGCCCGAGGCGACGCTGGATGCGATTTCGCGTTTCGTCGGCGCTCTTGCGGTAGCCTAGGCGAATGCACGCCGCCGTCCGCCCGTTGCGCGAGGATGTGAAGGTCATCGGCCTGATCGCGAGCGCGCATTCGCTGTCGCATTTCTACCAGCTCGTGATCCCGGTGCTGTTTCCGCTCATCAAGGCCGACCTGGGAGTGTCCTACGCCGAGCTCGGCGCGGCCTCGGCGCTGTACTACGTCATGTCGGGCGTGTGCCAGACGCTGGCGGGCTTCGCGGTCGACCGCTTCGGCGCGCGCCGCGTGCTGGTGGGCGGGCTCGCGCTGTGCTCGGGCGGGATTCTGCTCGCGGGCCTCGCGCACGCCTACCCGGTGCTGCTCGCCGCGTCGCTCATCGCCGGGGTGGGCAACAGCGTGTTCCACCCGGCCGACTTCGCGATCCTCAACGCGCGCGTCGACAGCGCGCGCCTGGGCTACGCCTTCAGCTTCCACGGCATCGGCGGCAACCTCGGCTGGGCGCTGGCGCCGCTGTTCTGCGTCGGCATTTCCGCCGCGTACGGCTGGCACGCGGCGCTGCTCGCCGCCGCCTCGCTCGGCATCGTCATGATCGGCGTGCTGCTCACGCAGCGCGAGGCGATCGCGGTCGAGCTGCGCCGCTCCGCGGCGGGCGCGCCGGCGCCGAGCCTGGCGGGCGACGTACGGGTGCTGACCGCGGCGTCGGTGCTGATGTGCTTTTTCTTTTTTTTCCTGCTCTCGGTCGCGCTGACCGGAATACAGACCTTCGGCGTCGCGAGCCTTTCCGCCCTATACACCGCGCCAGTCGAGCTTGCCTCCTCCGCGCTGACCGCATTCCTGCTCGGCGGCGCGGCGGGCATTCTCGCCGGCGGCTGGGTCGCCACCCGCACCTCACGCCACGACCTGGTCGCCGCCGCGGGCATGCTCGCCGCCGGCCTGCTGATGCTCGGGATCGCGCTGCGTGCGCCCTCGCTGGCGTTGCTCGCGCCGGCGCTCGCACTGGCGGGCTTCTGCGCGGGCATGACGAACCCCTCGCGCGACCTGCTGGTGCGGGCCGCCACCCCGCGCGGCTCGACCGGCAAGGTGTACGGGTTCGTCTACTCCGGGCTCGACCTCGGCGCGATGGTCACGCCGGTGTTCTACGGCTGGCTGCTCGACCGGCACCTGGCGCAGGGCGTGTTCCTCACCGTCTTCGTCGCGCTCATGTTCACCATCGCCACCGTGCTGCAGCTGCCCGGCAAAGCGCGCCAGGCGCGAGCGCAGGCCGTGCCGTGAGCGAGCTCGGCGGCAAGGTGGCGCTGGTCACCGGCGGCAACGGCGGCATCGGCCTGGGCATGGCCGAAGGGCTGGCCAAGGCCGGCTGCGATCTCGTCATCTGGGGCAACAACCCGGACAAGAACGCCGTCGCGGAAAAAATCCTCAAGGCGCACAAGGTGCGCGTGCTGGCGCAGCGCTGCGACGTGGCCGAGGAGGCGCAGGTCGAAGACTCGTTCGCCGCCGCGCTCCAGGCCATGGGGCGGATCGACGGCTGCTTCGCCAACGCGGGCGTGTCGCAGAAACACGGACCGTTTCACGAGCTCGAAAGCGCCGAGTGGGAGCGCGTGCTGGGCGTCAACCTCGACGGCGCGTTCTATACGCTGCGCGCGGCGGCGCGCCACATGGTCGAGCGCGCCAAGGCGGGCGACGCCGGCGGGCGCCTGATCGGGATGGCGAGCACCGCGGCGGTGCACGGCGCCGCGCGCGCCCAGGCCTACGCCGCGAGCAAGGGCGCGATGCTCGCCATGGTGCGCGCGCTGGCGGTCGAGCTCGCGCGCTACAAGGTGACCGCGAATTCCATCCTGCCGGGCTGGATCGAGACCGAGATGACCGCGCGCGCGATGGGCGACGAAAAATTTGCCGGCGCCGTGATGCCGCGCATCCCGCTGCGGCGCTGGGGCACGAAGGACGATTTCGCCGGCATCGCCGTTTACCTCATGAGCGACGCGAGCAGCTACCACACCGGCGACAGCTTCGTGATCGACGGCGCCTACACGATCTTCTGAACCCGTCTCGCTAGGCGGCGTCGAACGAAACCAGGATCTTGCCCTTGCGGCCTCCGCGGGCGGCGTGGGCGAGGGCTTCCTTGATGCGGCGGATGGGATAGACCGCCTCGACTTCGACCGCGAGGCGACCGTCACCGAGCCGCGCTGCGAGGTCGCGGTAGAGCGCCGCAATCTTCTCGGGCGGGGTCTGCATGAACCAGCGCCGCAGCCAGAAGCCGCGCAGGCTGACGTCGCGGAATATCGTCTCGCGCACGTCGAGCATGCAGGCCTCGCCGCTCAACGCGCCGTAATTGACCACCGTGCCGCCGTCGTCGAGACAGCGCGCCAGGCGCTGGGTAGCCGAGCCGCCGACCGCGTCGATCGCGAGCGGCAGCGCGCCGCCGCCGATCGCGTCGCGCACGCGCGCGTCGAGGTCGGGGCCGTCGGTCAGCACCACGTCGGCGCCGAACGCGCGCAGGTCATCGGCGAGCTCGGCGCGCCGCACCACGTTCACGGTCTTCGCGCCGTCCTCGCGCGCAAAGCGGATCAGGCAGTGGCCGACGCCGGAGTTGGCGGCGTTCTGGATGACCCACTGGCCGCGCTTGGGCGCGACGTACTCGTGCAGCATGAGCCAGGCGGTGGGCGGGTTGACGCGCAGCATCGCGAGCTGCTTCGGGTCGACGCCCCCCGGCAGCGCGAACACCGCCTTGGCGGACGTCTTGAAGCGCGCGCGCCAGGTGCCCGGTCCGGGCAGCAGCACGCGCTCGCCAGGCTTGAGGTGCGAGACGCCGGCGCCCGCCGCGGCGACGCGCCCGACGCCTTCGGCGCCCGGGATCATCGGCAGCGCCGGCTGCTCCGCGCCGTAGCGCCCCTCGAGGTTGAGCAGGTCGGCGGGATTGATCGGGAACAGCTCGGCGTCGATGGTCACCTCGCCCGGGCCGGGCTCGCCGGGGTCGGGCTGCTCGACGAGCTCGATGACGGCGTCGGGCCGGCCGAAGGAAGAGAACTGAGCGGCGAGCATTCTCCCTTCCTTATTGGTAGCGGATGCCCTTGCGCTCGAGCATGCGCAGCAGCGCCGGCCAGTCCTTGTGCTGCGCGCTGCGGTTGTCACGATGGAATTGTTCGTCGGCCGTGGAGGCCGCCTGCTTGGACATCAGCAGCACGTTCTCCATCCCTCCGGCCACGGCGTCGACCTGGATCTGGCAGGCGCAATCGAGGTAGTACATGACCTCGAAGGCCTCGCGCACGCTTTCGCCGAGCGCGAGCAGGCCGTGGTTCCTGAGAATCATCGCCTTGGAGGTCTGGCCCAGGTCGCGCGCCATGCGGGTCTGCTCGTCCAGCTCGAGCGCGATGCCCTCGTAGTCGTGGTAGGCGAGCTCGCCGTGCACCCGCATCGCGTGCTGGCTGATCGGCAGCAGGCCGCACTTCATGGCCGAGACCGCGACGCCGGCGCGGGTGTGAGTGTGGATCACGCAGGCAATCTCGGGCCGCGCCTTGTGCACGCAGCTGTGGATCACGTAGCCGGCCTGGTTGATGCCGTACTCGAGCGGATCGTCGAGGATCCTGCCGTCGATGTCGATCTTGACCAGGTTCGACGCGGTGATCTCGTCGAACATCAGGCCGTAGGCGTTGATCAGCAGGTGCTCGGTGCCGGGAATGCGGGCCGAGAAATGAGTGTAGATCAGGTCGGTCCAGCGCAGCTGCGCCGCGAGCTGGTAGGCCGCGGCGAGGTCGACCCGCACCTGCCATTCCTCCTTGCCGACGCGGTCGCGCACCGAAGGCGATTTCACGCTCTTGAGCTTTGCTGTCATCCGGGTCTCCTTGGGAGCCGCCATCATACGCGGCCTCAGGCCGCCTGCTCCAGGCCGAGCTCGACCGCCTCGAGCGCTTCGCCGATCAGCGCCGGGTCGTTGTGCGCCAGGCGCGCGGAATCGGACAGCATGCGGCGCCACAGCCGCGCGCGCGGCGCGTGGTGGTACAGGCCGAGCATGTGGCGCGTGATCTGGCGCAGCGCGACGCCGGCGGCGACCTGGCGCGCGGCGTAGGCCGCCAT
>DAHVFK010000299.1 GCA_027317055.1 Betaproteobacteria bacterium
ATCGCGCTCACCTCGGGCGAGCCCGCGGGGGTGGGGCCGGAGCTGTGCGCCATGCTCGCGCGGCAGCCGCTGCCGGCGCGCGTCGTGCTGCTGGGCGACGCGGGCCTGCTCGCGCAGCGCGGCGCGCCGGCGGCGGCGGCGATCGAGCATGTTGCGCTTGCGGCGCCGTCGATCGCGGGCAAGATCGACCCGGCCAACGCCCGCTACGTGCTGGCGCTGATCGATCGCGCGGCGGACGGCTGCCTGGCGGGCGAATTCGACGCGATGGTGACGGCGCCGGTGCACAAGGCGGTGATAAACGACGCCGGCTTCGCCTTCACCGGCCACACCGAGTACCTTGCCGCGCGCGCCGGGGCGCCGCACGTGGTGATGATGCTGGTCGGCGGCGGGCTGCGCGTCGCGCTCGCCACCACGCATCTGGCGCTGGCGGACGTTGCGCGCGCGATCACGCGCGCGGGTCTGGTCGATACCCTGCGCGTGATCAATCGCGACCTGCGCCAGCGCTTCGGTGTCGCGCACCCGCGCATCCTGGTCGCGGGGCTCAACCCGCACAGCGGCGAGGGTGGCCATCTCGGCCGCGAGGAGATCGACGTGATCGAGCCCGCCCTGCGCGCGGCGCGGACCGAGGGCATCGCCGCCGAAGGCCCGGTTCCGGCCGACACGCTGTTCGTGCCCGAGCGGCTGAAGCACGCCGACTGCGCGCTCGCGATGTACCACGACCAGGGGCTGCCGGTGCTGAAGTACGCCAGCTTCGGCAAGGGGGTGAACGTGACCCTGGGCCTCCCGTTCGTGCGCACCTCGGTCGACCACGGCACGGCGCTGGATCTCGCCGGCAGCGGGCGCGCCGATCCCGGCAGCCTGCTCGAAGCCGTTCAGCTTGCGATCAAGCTCGCATCGGCCGCGTAAGCGCTTCGGACAGCACTTCCTGCACGACCGGCAGGTGCTGGCGCGGATCGTCGAGGCGATTGCGCCGCAGGCGGACGACGCGCTGGTCGAGATCGGCCCGGGCGAGGGGGCGCTGACCCGTTTGCTGCTCGAACGCGTGCGCCGGATCGAGGCGATAGAGATCGATCGCGATCTCGCCGCGCGCCTGCAGGCGGAATTCCCGGCGCAGCGACTGACAGTGCACTGTGCCGATGCGCTGCAGTTCGACTTCGCCGCGCTCGCCCCCGGCCTGCGCGTGGTGGGCAATCTGCCCTACAACGTGTCTACGCCGCTGCTGTTCCATCTCGCTCGCTTCGCCGAGCGGGTGCGCGACATGCACTTCATGCTGCAGCGCGAGGTGGTGGAGCGCATGGTGGCGCCGCACTCGACGTCCGAGTACGGCCGGCTCTCGGTCGCGCTGCAGACGCGCTTCCGGATGGAGAAGCTGTTTCGCGTCCCAGCGGGCGCGTTCCGTCCGCCGCCCAAGGTGGAATCCGCGGTCGTGCGCCTGGTGCCGCTGGCGCCCACGGAGCGAGCGCAGATGGACTGGGAGGTTTTCGGCAGGATCATCGCGGGCGCTTTTTCCGCGCGCAGGAAGAAGCTCTCCAACGCGCTGCCGCTCGCCACGGCGGACTTCCAGGCGCTCGGAATAGACCCGGGCCAGCGACCCGAGAACCTGTCGCCGCAGGACTACGTGCGCATCGCGCAGCGCCTTACTTGCGCTTCTCGATGAACTCTATCTTGTAGCCGTCGGGGTCCTCGACGAAGGCGATCACGCTCGTGCCGCCCTTCACCGGGCCCGGCTCGCGCGTGACCTTGCCGCCCTTGGCGCGCACCGCGTCGCAGGTGCCGCGGATATCGTCCACCTCGATCGCGACGTGGCCGTAGGCGCTTCCGAGGTCGTAGCGGTCGACGCCGTAGTTGTAGGTCAGCTCGAGCACCGCGGTCCTGTCCTCGCTGTCGTAGCCGACGAAGGCGAGCGAATATTTCTGCTCGGGCCGGTCGGTGCCGCGCAGCCGCTTCATGCCGAGCACTTCGGTATAGAAGCGGACCGAGCGGTCCATGTCGCCGACCCGCAGCATGGTGTGCAGAAGTCTCATTCTGGCTCCCGGAATTGTGGCAATGAGGCGCCCGCGAGTTCGATTCTCTCTCGCGCGTCGCGCCAATCAGGATACAGCGTCCCGAGCAGATTCCAGAAGCGTTTCGAATGGTTGAGTTCCACCAGGTGCGCCACTTCGTGCGCCACGACGTAGTCGGCCAGGCCCGGCCGCAGGTGCACCAGCCGCCAGTTGAGCCGGATCGCGCCGCGCTCGGTGCAAACCCCCCACTGGCTGCGCGCGCGCGACAGCGCCACCGGCGGCGGGGCGAGGCCCAGGCGCGCGGCAAAATGCGCCGCGCGCGGCGCGAGCGCAGCCAGCGCCTGTTGCTTGAGCCAGCCCACGAGCAGCTCGAGCACGAGCCCGGTGCACCGCGGTGCGGGTGCCGAAACGACGATGTGCGCCGTGCCGCGGCCCACGCCGCGGCGGCCTTCGAGCAGCTGCAGGGCGAGCCGTTCGCCGAACAGCGGCAGCATTTCGCCAGTTGCGCCGCGGATCACGGGCGGCGGCGGCAGCGCCGACCATTCGTCCAGCCTGGCGACGATCCAGTGGCGCTTTTCGCGCAGGAAGGTTTCGATCTCGCGCCAGGGCACCCGGTGCGGAGCGCGCACGCTGAGGCCGGACGCATCGACCGTCAGCCCGATGGTGCGCCGCTTCGAGCGCGCGAACCGGTAGCGGATGAGGCGCAGCGCGGGGCGGGTCTCGTCGAGCAGGAGGCTCAGCTGCTCGGGCAAAGCGTCTTCTGCTGCTCTTCGATCCACTTTTCCGCCAGCGAGTTGATGGTCTTGGCGTCGCGTCCGTCGCTGTCGATCGTCGGACCGATGCGCACCGTGATCATTCCCGGCCGCTTGAGAAAGGCGTTGCGCGGCCACACCAGCCCGGCGTTGTGCGCAACCGGCACCACCGGCGCGCCGCTGTGCTCGGCGAGCATCGCTCCGCCCGGCTGGTATTTGCGCCGCTCTCCCGGCGGAATTCGCGTTCCTTCCGGAAACACCACTACCCAGAGGCCCTGCCCGAGCCGCTCCTTGCCGAGCCGCACCAGCCGGCGCAGCGCGGCCGTGCCGCGCGAGCGGTCGATCGCGATCGGACTGGTAAGCGCGAGGCCCCAGCCGAAAAACGGAATCCACAGCAGCTCGCGCTTGAGCAGGTAGGCCTGCGGCGGGAAGATGATCTGGAAGGCCATCGTCTCCCAGGCCGACTGGTGCTTGGCGAGCACCACCGCCGGGCGCTGCGGCAGGTGCTCCAGTCCCTCGACCCTCCAGCGGATGCCGCACAGCACGCGCGCGAGCCACACCACCAGTCGCGACCAGCCGGAAATAATGCGGCTGCGGGTCAGCCGCGGTAGCGCGAAGGTGGCGAGCGCGATGGCGGCGTAGGGAGGCGTCACGAGCAGCAGCGCGAGCGCGAACAGGCCCGATCGCAGCAGCGTCATGGCGCGATGTGCTCGGCGAACGCGGCGAGGTCGGCGAACACCTGCGTGCCCTGCGGCAGGTCGCCCGCCGCCTGCGTCTTCTTGCCCTTGCCGGTGAGCACCAGGACGGACTTCGCGCCCGCGGCCGCGGCTGCCTGCACGTCGCGCAGCGCGTCGCCGACCATGTAGACCTCGCCCAGCGGTACGTTGAAGCGGCGCCCGATCTCGAGCAGCATCCCCGGCCTCGGCTTGCGGCACTCGCAGTCCGAATCGGCCGCATGGGGGCAGAAGAAGATCGCGTCGATACGCCCGCCCTCCTGTGCCGCAGCGCGGTGCATTGCGTCGTGGATCGCGTTGAGCGTGGCCATGTCGAACAGCCCGCGCGCGATGCCCGACTGGTTGGTCGCCACCACAATCCGGTAGCCGGCCTGCGTCAGGCGCGCGATCGCCTCCATGCTGCCCTTGATCGGCTTCCATTCCGCGGGCGACTTGATGTACTGGTCGCTGTCGTGGTTGATCGTTCCGTCACGGTCGAGAATGACGAACTTCATACCGCGAGCCTCGATATGTCAGCCACGCGGTTCATCGCCTGGCGCAGGTCGGCGAGCAGCGCGAGCCGGTTCCTGCGCAGCGCATCCTGCTCCACCATGACCATGACCTTGTCGAAGAAGGCGTCTACCGGCGCTTTCAGCACCGCGAAGGTCTTGAGATAACCCGTGTAATCGCCGCGCTCGAACAGCTTGCTCGCCGTTGCGGATGCCTCCTGCAGCGCGTCGAAAAGCGAGATCTCCGCGGGTTCCTTCAGCTGCACGCGCGCGACCTTGGCGTAGGCCTCGCCCTTCGCCGCCGCCTGCCGCAGGATGTTCGCCACGCGCTTGTTGGCTGCGGCCAGGCTTTCGGCCTCGGGCAGCGCCTGGAACGCCTTGACCGCTTCGAGCTGCTGCGGCACGCGGCTGAGCTGAACCGGGCGCTGGCTCAGAACGGCGTCGACCTGCAGGGTCGAGAACTCCTTTTCCGCCAGATAGCCGGAGAAGCGCTCGAAAATGAAGTTTTCCACGTCGGCGTGCGCGTCCGTGATCCTGCCGTTGAACACGGCGAACGCGTCCTGCAACAGTTCGTTCAGCGCGAGAGGAAGCTGATTTTCAACTATCGTCCTGATCACGCCCAGCGCCGCCCGCCGCAGCCCGAATGGGTCCTTCTCGCCCGTGGGCCGCTCGCCAATACCAAA
>DAHVFK010000029.1 GCA_027317055.1 Betaproteobacteria bacterium
GGTGCAGAACACGTCGGCCAGGTCGCGCCGGACTTTCCGCTTGTCGACCAGGCGCGTCAGGCCGCCCGTGCCGGGCAGCACGCCGAGCAGCGGCACCTCGGGCAGGCTCACGGTTGTCGAGCGGTCGTCGACCAGCGCGATCTCGTCGCAGGCAAGCGCTACTTCGTAGCCGCCGCCGGCGGTGGTGCCGTTCAACGCCGCGAGGAACTTCAGGCCGGAATTCGCGCTCGAGTCCTCGATGCCGTTGCGGGTCTCGTTGGTGAACTTGCAGAAGTTCACCTTCCACGAGTGCGCGCTCAAGCCCAGCATGTAGATGTTGGCGCCGGAGCAGAACATGCGCGCCTTGCCGCTTGTGAGCACGACGCACTTCACCTCGGGATGCTCGAAGCGGATGCGGTTGAGCGCGTCGTGCAGCTCGATGTCGACCCCCAGGTCGTAGGAATTGAGCTTGAGCTTGTAGCCGGGCGCGATGCTCTTGTCCTCGGCCACGTCGAGGGTCAGCGTGGCGACCGGGCCGTCGAAGCCTAGCTTCCAGTGGTTGTAGCGCTCGGGATGCGTGTCGAAGCCGACGCGCAAGCGGGCGGCGGGAATGGGTGCGTTCATTTCTCCTCCTTGGAGACGAGGTTGCGCAGCTGGGCGAGGCTCTGCCTGACGGACTTGCCCGAGGTGTCGAGAACGGCGTCGGCGCGTGCGTAGAGCCGGTCGCGGTCGGCCAGCAGGCGCCTGATTTCGTCCAGCGCGGCCGAGCGCCCCTTGAAGGGGCGCATGTCGCCCTGCGAGATTACGCGCGCCATGTGTTCTTCGGGCGAGGCCTTGAGCCAGACGCAATAGCAGCGTTCGCGCAGCAGGTCGTAGTTGTCGTGGTCGGTGACCAGGCTGCCGCCGGTGGCGATCACGGCGCGGTCGTGCTGGCGCAGCACGCGCTCGAGCGCGCGGCGCTCGAAGCGGCGGTAGGCATCCTGGCCGTAGATCGAGAACACTTCGCCCAGGTTCGAGCCCGCCTCGCGCTCGACCTCGCGGTCGAGCTCGACGAACGGCGCGTGCAGGGCTTCGGCCAGGCGCGCACCGAGCGAGGACTTGCCTGCGCCACGCAGGCCGAGCAGCGCGATGCGCCGCTTGCGCGGGCTGCCGAACTGCGCCTGCAGCACGCGGTGCGCGGCCGCGACTTTCTCAGGCGGCAGCCCGGCCGCGAAGCGCGTCAGCAGCGCGAGCTCGGCGGGCAGCTCGCCGGTCTCGCGCGCCAGGTCTTCGACCGGAACGCGCATCGCCTGCGCGACCTTGCGCAGCAGCAGCACCGAGATGTTGCCGTGCCCGGATTCGAGCTGGGCAAGATAGCGCTCGGACACGCCCGAGGCGAGCGCGAGCGACTTGCGCGTTACGCCCTGCTCGAGGCGCCAGCCGCGCACCCGCTCGCCGAGACGGGCGAGGTAGGCCTGCTCGGCGGGTTCCAGCGGCGAAGGAGAGGTGAGGGGAGCGCCCATGACTTGATCCGGGTTAACTTGATCCGGGTTAATGAACTATACTGCTTGACCGCAATTCTATGATGCAATATAGTGACTGTCAAATGGCGCTCAAAATAAACATTCTGGTGGGGACCATGACGGGTACCGCGCAGCTCGTGGCGCAGGAACTGGAGCTGGCCTGGGACGACGGCGAAACGAAGGTCGAGACGCTGCTGATGGACAAGCTCGACAGCACGGTGTTCGCGCGCGGGGGCGTGTACCTGATTTGCACCTCGACCTACGGCCAGGGCGACGTGCCGGACAACGCCAAGGCGCTGTACGATGACCTGAACACCAAGCGTCCGGACCTGTCGCAGCTGCGCTACGGCGTGTTCGGCTTGGGCGACCGGACCTACGCCGAGACCTTCAACTTCGGCGGCCAGCGCTTCGACGAGCTGCTGGCGGAGCTCGGCGCGCAGCGCATCGGCGAGCGCGTCAAGCACGACGCTTCGTCCGGCGTGCTGCCCGAGGAGATGGCGACCGAGTGGGGCGACGAGTGGCTTAAACTTGCGCGGCAGGCGGCCGGGCAGGCCGCCTGAGACGCAGCGCAGCAAGGAGGGGATATGGAGCTGTCCAGGGCTGACCATTCGGTCTCGCCGCCGCGGGTCGACATTGCGCGCGACTACAACGCGGCCGAGGACCTGATCGGGCGCAATCTCGCGGCAGGGCGCGCAGACAAGACGGCTTACATCGACGATGGCGGCAGCACCAGCTACGGCGAGCTCGCGCGGCGGGTGAACCGCTTCGCCTCGGCGCTCGCGACGCTCGGCGTCGACCTGGAGCAGCGCGTGCTGCTGGCAATGCACGACACGGTCGACTGGCCGACGGCGTTCCTCGGCGCGATCCGCGCCGGCGTGGTGCCGGTGGCGGCCAACACGCTGCTCACGACCAAGGACTACGCGTTCATGCTCGAGGATTCCCGCGCGCGCGTGCTGTTCGTGTCGGAGGCGCTGCTGCCGCAGTTCGCGCCGCTACTGGGCAAGCTGCCGTTCCTGAAGCACGTCGTGGTCTCGGGCAAGGACGCCAAGGGCCACATGGCGTTTCGCGACCTGCTGGCGAAGGGCAACGACGAATTTCCCGTCGCACGCACCACGCGCGACGACCCCTGCTTCTGGCTCTATTCCTCGGGCTCGACCGGAACGCCCAAGGGAACGGTGCACGTGCACTCGAGCATGATGCTCACCGCCGAGCTCTACGCGCGGCCGATCCTGGGTATCCGCGAGGACGACGTCGTGTTCTCGGCCGCCAAGCTGTTCTTCGCCTACGGCCTGGGCAACGCGCTGTCGTTCCCGCTCTCGGTTGGCGCCACCACCGTGTTGATGGCCGAGCGCCCGACGCCGGCGGCGGTGTTCAAGCGCATCGTGGAGCGAAAACCCACCATCTTCTACGGCGTGCCGACGCTGTACGCGGCGATGCTGGCCGACCCGGCACTGCCGAAAAAGGGCGAGCATGCGCTGCGCGCCTGCACCTCGGCCGGCGAAGCGCTGCCGCCGCGCATCGCGCAGACGTTCAAGGAAAAAACCGGCGTGGAGATCCTGGACGGCATCGGCTCGACCGAGATGCTGCACATCTTCCTTTCCAACCGCCCGGACGACATCCGCTACGGCACCACCGGCAAGCCGGTGCCGGGCTACGAGCTGAGGCTGGTCGACGAGGCGGGCCATCCGGTGAAGCAAGGAGAACTGGGCGAGCTGCAGATCCGCGGCGAGACCAGCGCCGCGCTGTACTGGAACAGTCGCGCCAAAACCCGCGCCACCTTCGTCGGCGAGTGGACCAAGAGCGGCGACAAGTACAGCCAGGACGCCGACGGCTACTACGTCTACGGCGGGCGCTCGGACGACATGCTCAAGGTCTCCGGCATCTACGTTTCGCCGGCCGAGGTCGAGGCGGCGCTGATTTCGCACGACGCGGTGCTCGAGGCGGCAGTGGTCGGCCACGAGGACGAGAGCAGGCTGGTGAAGCCCAAGGCCTACGTGGTGCTCAAGCAGGGGCAGACGGCGAGCGACCAGCTCGCGCAGTCACTGCAGCAGCACGTCAAGGACAAGCTCGCGCCCTACAAGTACCCGCGCTGGATCGAGTTCATCGGCGAGCTGCCCAAGACCGCGACGGGAAAAATACAGCGCTTCAAGCTGCGCGGGTGAGCTCGCCGCTCTGGTAGTCGCGGATCGCCTGCTCGATTTCCTCGCGGGTGTTCATCACGAACGGACCGTACTGGACCACCGGCTCGCCGAGCGGCCGCCCCGCGAGCAGAAGGAACCTCGCGCCCTCGCTGCCGGCGAGCACTTCGACCTGATCGCCCGCGCCGAGCACGCCCGCGCCTTGCGCGCGCAGCTGGCGCCCGCCGATCGTCACGCTGCCCTCGAACGGATAGACGAAGGCGTTGTGCCCGGCGGGCACCGGGTGGGCGAAGGCAGCGCCGGCGGGCAGCTCGACGTCCAGATAGAGCGGCTCGGTCGTCACGCCCTGGATCGGGCCGGGCGTAGAGCGGCCGTCGTGCACCAGCGTGCCGGCGATCACCTTCGCCCGTCCGCCGCCCGCTAGGGCGGCTGCCGGAATCTCATCCGGCTGCAGGTCGCGGTAGCCGGCGGGCTTCATCTTCTCGCGCGCCGGCAGGTTGATCCAGAGCTGAAAGCCGCGCATGCGGCCTTCTTCCTGCTGCGGCATTTCGGAGTGCACGATGCCGCGCCCGGCGGTCATCCACTGCACGCCGCCGCTCTTCAGGTCGCCGCGGTTGCCGAGATGGTCCTGGTGCAGCATGTGGCCGTCGATCAGGTAGGTCGCGGTCTCGAAGCCGCGGTGCGGATGCGCCGGGAAGCCGGCGATGTAGTCGTCGGCGTTGTCGGAGGAGAACTCGTCCAGCATCAGGAACGGGTCGAGGCGCAGGTTCTGGTGCGCGCCGAGGCTGCGGCGCAGCTTCACGCCGGCGCCGTCCGAGGCGGGGATGGATTCGATCACCCGTTGAAGTTGTCTGCTTGTCATGATGCGCCTCCATTGGATTTTCCGGTGCGGCGGGCGTCCACGCTCCACGCCCCGGCGCCGTTCGCCGCCAGCAGCAGGAACCCGCCGGCGATGGCCACATCCGACAGGAACAGGATCTGTTGCATCTGGTCGGCGAAATTAGCATGAAAGATCGCGGCCGCCAGGACCGAGAAGGCGGCCAGGGCGAGCGCCGCGGCCCGCGTCCACAGGCCGGCGAGGATCAAAGCGCCGCCGCCGAGCTCGAGCGCAATCACGAGCGGCAGCAGTGCGCCGGGCACGCCCTTGGAGGCCATGTAGGCCTGAGTGCCCGCGTAGGCGCCCAGCTTGCCCAAGCCGGCGACGAGGAACAGGGCCGCGAGCAGCAGGCGGCCGGCGAGGTCGGCGATGTTGCGCGAAGTAGCGTTCATGTCATTCTCCCTCAGGCTGCAAGCCGCTGAGCATCGAACAGGCGCCCGATCGCGGAGTGCGCCTGCGCCAGCGCGGCCTGCTTGCTCGGCTCGCCGATGGCGAGTCCCTCGGCATAGACGAACTCGACGTCCTCGATGCCGAGAAAGCGCAGGAAGGCGCGCACGTAGCCGGTCTGACTGTCGGCCGGGGTGCCGGCGTAGATACCGCCGCGGGCGGCGAAGACGACCGCCCGCTTGCCGCCGAGCAGCCCGACCGGGCCGTTCTCGGTGTAGCGGAAGGTGACGCCGGCGCGCGCCACGTGGTCGAAGTAGGCCTTCAGCATCGAGGGCACGCCGAAGTTGTACATCGGCAGGCCGAGCACGATCAGGTCGGCACGCCTGAGCTCGCCGATCAGAAGGTCCGAATACGCGACCACTTCTTTCTGTGCCGCATCGCGAACGTCTTCTTTCGCCAGGAACGCGCCGAAGCGCTGCGCGTCGAGGTGCGGCACCGGCTCGCGTGCCAGGTCGCGCAGCAGCACCGTGGCGCCGGGATTCGCGGCGCGCCAGAGGTCGACGAAACGGTTCGCGAGGCCGCTCGACTGGCCGTCGCCCGCATACAGGCTCGAGTTGATTTGCAGCAGCGTTTTCATGACGTCCTCCGTGGAATGGATAGACTCCATTTAATATTGACGCGGTACATTAAAAAGTAGAAAAATACGGACGATATGATCGATAAAATAGATATGTGATCACCCTCGAGCAGTGGCGGGCGCTTGTCTCGGTGGTCGACTCCGGGGGCTACGCGCGGGCCGCCGAGAAGCTGAATAAGACCCAATCGTCAGTGACTTACGCGGTGCAGAAGCTCGAGTCTCTGCTCGGCGTGAAGGCGTTCGAGATCAGCGGGCGCAAGGCCCGTCTCACCCCGGTCGGCGAGCTGCTGGTGCGCCGCGCCCGCGGCCTGCTGGACGAGGTGGCGGCAATCGAGCGCTCGGCGCGCCGGCTCTCGGCCGGCTGGGAGGCTGAAATCGGGCTCGCCGCGGAAATCGTCTTTCCGCGCTGGCTGCTGTTCCAGGCGCTCGAGCGCTTCGGCGCCGAGAGCCCGCATACGCGCATCGAGGTGATCGAGTCGGTGCTGGGCGGCACCCAGGAGGCGCTGGCCAGGCGCGAAGTCGACCTCGCCGTCTCGGGCATGGTGCCGCCGGGATTCGTCGGCGACCCGCTGCTGCGGCTGCGCTTCCTGCTGGTCGCGCGCGCGGATCACGCGCTGCATCGCCTGGGGCGCGAGCCGACGCTGCGGGACCTGCGCGCCGAGCGCCAGCTCGTCGTGCGGGAATCCGGCACACGGCGCACGACGCAGACCTGGATCGAGGCCGACCAGCGCTGGACCGTGAGTCACATGGCGACTTCGCTCGAGGCGGTACGCGCGGGCTACGGCTACGCCTGGTTTCCGCAAGAGATGATCCGCGCCGAGCTCGCCGCGGGCTCGCTCAAGGCGCTGCCGCTGCGCGAAGGCGGCGAGCGCTACGCCCAGCTCTACCTGGTGTACGCCGATCGCGACGGCGCGGGACCCGGCGCGCTGCGGCTGGCCGACATCCTGCGCGAAACGGTGCGCGCCGAATGCGTGTCGCGCGGCGAGGCGAGCGGGTAAAATCGGCCGGAACCGAGCTATGGAGACGCGTCCCAGATGGCGAACGAACCTCGCACCACCGAACTGAACCTGGACCTCGCGGGGTTGTTCCTCGAGGAGACTTTCACCGACCGGCGCGTGGGCACGCTGCGCCGGCTCACGCCGGTCACGAGCGACGGCAGCCCGGACGCGGCGCGCAAGCTGATCTACGTCGGCGAAACGCAGGTGATGACGCCGATGGGCGCGCTTCCGATCGCGTTCGAGATCGACGCCAAGTCGCTCGACGAGGCGGCGGGCAAGTTCGGCGGCCTGGCGAAGACTGCGATCGAGCGCACGGTGCGCGAGCTGCAGGAAATGCGGCGCGAGGCCGCGTCGCAGATCGTCGTGCCGCAGGGCGGACTGCCACCGGGCGCGCTCGGCGGCGGCGGCAAGATCCAGATGCCCTGAGGCACGGTGGTCCCTGCCGACCGCTACGGCCTGCCGCTCTCGAGCAGCGCAGCGGCGCGCGACGCCTACGTCGCGGGCGTGGACTGCGTCCTGTCGGCGAACACCGGCGCCGAAGAGGACCTCGGCCGCGCGCTCGCGGCCGATCCCGGCTTCGCGCTGGCGCAGATCGCGCTGGCGCGCGCTTTGTTCCTCGCCGCCCGGGTGCCGCAGGCGCGCGAGCACGCGACGCGTGCACGCGCGCTCGCCGCCGGCGCCACGGCGCGCGAGTCGAGCCACGTCAACGCGCTGGCATTGGCGATCGAGGGCAACCCGGTGGGTGCGCTCGAGGCGACGCGCGCGCACCTGGCCGAGCACCCGCGCGACGCGATGGTGCTCGCGCCGGCGACCGGCGTATTCGGCCTGATCGGCTTCAGCGGCCGCCAGGGGCGCGAGCCCGAGCTGTACGACCTGCTTTCCGGTCTCGCGCCGCACTACGGCGAGGACTGGTGGTTCGACATGACGCTCGCCTTCGCCGCCTGCGAAAACGCCCGGCTGGACGAGGCGGGCTCACTGATCGAGCGCAGCATGGCCGCCAACCCGCGTAATCCGCACGGCGCGCACATCAAGGTGCATGTGCTCTACGAGCAGGGCGATCACAGGGCGGCGCTCGGCTACCTCGAGGACTGGATGCCGGCCTACCCCAAGCAGGGGCTGATGCACTGCCATCTGTCGTGGCACGTGGCGCTCGCGGCGCTCGCGCTCGGCGAGCGCGAACGCGCGTGGCACGCATACCGCGACGGCGTGCACCCCGGCGGCGGCGCCTCGGGGCCGCCGCTTAACGTCGCGACCGATTCGCCGTCGTTCCTGTGGCGTGCCGAGCTCGCCGGCGAGCCGCGCCACGCGCGGCTCTGGAGCGAGGTGCGCGACTACGGGCTGCAGAGCTTTCCCAAGGCCGGCGTCTGGTTCGCCGACGTGCACGTCGCGCTCGCCTGCGCCGCGGCGGGCGACGGCGAGAACCTGGCACGCATCGCGCGCGAGCTGCGCGAGCGCGACGCCGCCGGCAAGCTGCCGCCGGGCGCGGTCGCGCCCGGGCTGGCGGACGCCTTCGCCGCCTGCGAGAAGCGCGACTGGAACCGCGCCATCGAACTGCTCGAAGCGGCGCTGCCCGAGACCGTGCGCATCGGCGGCAGCCGCGCGCAGCGCGACATCGTCGAGTTCACCCTGCGCGCGGCCTGCCTGCAGGCCGGGCGCACCCCGCCGCAGAGGCGCGGCGCGACGACCTAGCGGGTGCGCGCGGCCTTCACGAATTCGAGCGAAGCCTGAAACAGGGGCAGATCTTTCTCGTACTCGGCCGCCTCGGCGCGGTCGATCTGGATCCATTCCCGCGTGCTCGCCATGCCGCCGGGTTGGAACGGGACCACGTTGTCCCTCGAGAACTGCAGCTCGGTCGCCGTGGCGACCGGCAGGCGCAGCCCCACGCCCCGGCCGCTGATGCAGGCGAACATCCTGTCATTGACGAAGTAGGCGTCAAGGCTGTTGATCTTTTTCGTGCTGACGCCGGGCAGCTGCAGCAGCACTGCGTCGATTTGCGCCTTGCGGCTGGACCCGGGTGAATCCGAATTCATGCAAGAATCTCTCTAGCTTCGCATCAGCGCGCTATCGTACCGTCAATTCAAGGAGAAACCCATGTCCAAGACCGTGCTCATTACCGGCGCCGGAAGCGGCTTCGGCCGGCAGACCGCCGTGCAGCTCGCCAAGCGCGGGCACAAGGTGATCGCCACCGTGGAGACCGACAAGCAGGCCGCCGAGCTTGCGGCCGCGCACCCCGAGCTGACCGTGGCGAAGCTCGATATCACGAATCCGAAAGACGTGGCTACGCTCGACCAGTGGGACCTCGACGTGCTCGTCGCCAATGCCGGCATGGGCCAGACCGGGCCCCTGAGCCTCATTCCCATGGAGCGGCTGCGCGCCGTGTTCGAGGTCAACGTCTTCGGCACCTTCGCCGTCGTGCAGCGCGTGGCGCAGAAAATGCGCAACAAGCGCGCCGGCCGCATCCTGATCGTGTCGTCGATCGGCGGCGTGCGTGCCGGCGTGGGGTCCGGCCCCTACACCATGACCAAGCACGCGCTGCAGGCCTTGGGAGGTGCGCTGCGCGCCGAGCTCGTGTCGTTCGGGGTCGACGTCGCGCTCATCAACCCGGGGCCGTTCGCCACCGGCTTCAACGACCGCATGGCGAACAATCCCGGCCCCTGGTTCGACCGCAAGAGCGCCGCACCCGAGGACGTGGCGGTCATGGACGCGCTGGTGCAGCGCATCACGGTGGGCCAGCTCGACCCGGCCGACGTCGTCAAGCGCTACGTCGAGCTGGTCGAGGCCGACAAGACCGAACTCGTGAACTTTATCCCGCCTGACATCATCGAGCGAATGAGCAAGCCCAGGCCGGCCTGAGTGCAAGAAATGGATAGAACGCGGGGGGCTGTCCACTAGTTCCTCGATTGAGCCAGGGATTGTTGCGATACTGGGCACGCAGGCAAACGCAGGTCCGGCGCAAAAAGCGCCGGATGGGGATGCGACTGATCCTCCTCCCGGTCCGCACCCCGATCGATTCCCCTGGCGCACCCTGCCTGCGCCAGGGGCCTTTCCCGACATTCCGCTCTGAGGCATAGACTATCCGGCATGTTCTTTCCGGGGGGACGTCTATGGACTCCGTTTTGCCGGGTGGCTGTCAATGCGGGGAGGTGCGCTACGAAGTGAGGGGCAAGCCGCTGCGGACCTACGCCTGTCATTGTTCGATCTGCCAGAAACAGTCGGGAAGCGCCTTCGGGCTGTCGGCGCAGTTTCCGGGCGGTAGCCTTGACGTCACGCGCGGGCGCCTGGAGCATTTCGTCCGGGAGGGGAACGGCAGAGGATTCCGCTGCTACTTCTGCCCGATCTGCGGTACGCGAATCTACCATCAGATGTTCACCGAGAAAGGCGACCTGCCGCGGATCAACCTGAAATCAGGGACGCTCGACGACCGGAGCTGGTACAAGCCCGGCTGCCACGTGTGGGCCGAGAACGCGCAGCCGTGGGTGAAATTTTCGGACGAGGATGTAGTATTCGCGCAGCAACCGAAGCCCGAGGAAATGCCGGTCTTTCATGAGTAGCGAGAACGGAGCGAGACCGACGACCGAGCACTTCGACGTGCTGATCGCCGGTGCGGGAATCTCCGGCATCGGCGGGGCCTACCACCTGACCAAGCAATGCCCTGGCAGGCGCTTCGTCGCGCTCGAGGCGCAGGACGGCTTCGGCGGCACCTGGCGCACGCACCGCTTTCCGGGAATCCGCTCCGACAGCGACCTGCACACCTTCGGCTACCGCTTCAAGCCCTGGAGCGGCGCGCCGATTGCGACGGCCGAAAAGATTCTCGCGTACATGGGCGAAGTGATCGAGGAGAACGGCCTCGCGCGCCACATTCGCTACCGTCATCGGATCGTGTCCGCTAGCTGGTCGGGCGAGCACAAACGCTGGACGATCGAGGCCGATCGCGGCGACAGCGGAGAGCGCGCGCGCTTTACGGCGAAGTTCCTCTGGATGTGCCAGGGCTACTACCGCCATGCGGAGGGCTATACGCCACAATGGCCCGGCATGGCCGCTTTTTGCGGCCGCATCGTGCACCCGCAGACCTGGCCCGAGGATCTCGACGTCTCGGGCAAGCGCGTGGTGGTGATCGGCTCGGGCGCGACCGCGGCGACGCTGGTGCCGGCGCTTGCCGGCAAGTGCGCGCAGCTGACGATGCTGCAGCGCTCGCCGACCTTCTACATCACCGGCCGCAACGCGATCGAGCTCGCCGAGACGCTGCGGGAGCTGAAGGTTCCCGAGGAATGGGTGCACGAGATCGTGCGGCGCAAGATCCTCAAGGACCAGGCGGTCTTCACGCAGCGCGCCCGGCACGAACCGGAGAAGGTCAAGCAGGAGCTGCTCGCCGGCGTGCGCAAGTACCTGGGCGAGGACTTCGACCTCGACAAACACTTCACCCCGCGCTACCGACCGTGGCGGCAGCGCATCGCGTTCATTCCGGACGGCGACCTGTTCTGCGCCATCCGCGACGGCAAAGCGTCGGTTGTCACAGACGAGATCGACTGCTTCACCGAGAGCGGCATCCGACTCAAGTCGGGCGCCGCGCTCGAGGCCGACGTGATCGTCACCGCCACCGGCTTCAAGCTCAACGTGCTGGGCGACATCGCATTCGCGATCGACGGCAAGCCGCTGCGCTTTGGCGAAAGCGTCACCTACCACGGGGCAATGTTCACCGGCGTGCCCAACATGGCGTGGGTGTTCGGCTACTTCCGCGCCAGCTGGACCCTGCGCACCGACCTGATCGCGGACTTCGTCTGCCGGCTGCTCAAGCACATGGACACTCGCGGCGCGGGCGTCGTGGTGCCGGCGCTGCGGCCCGAGGACCGCGGCATGCCGCTTTCGCCGTGGGTCGACGTCGAGAACTTCAACCCCGGCTACGTCATGCGCGGGGTCGATCTGCTGCCCAGACAGGGCGACCGCATGCCCTGGCGCCACACCCAGGACTACTGGAGCGACAAGGACGACCTGCCGGCGGCCGACCTCGAGGACGGCGCGCTGGTCTACGGCTGACGCTCCAATCGGGGCCGAGCGCGGCAACTAGTTCCTGCGGCGCGGGGCGAATCATGCAGTACAGTGACTGCCGCTTGATTCTCCGCGAGTGTTGTGCATGCGCCTGACCGCCCGATCGTTGCTTTTTTCCATTCTTGCGTTGGTTGCGTCTGCCGCGCTCGCCCAGGCGCCTCGCAGCGTTCTTCTCGATGAGCTGACCTGGACCGAGGTGCGCGATGCGGTCCGCGCCGGAACGACCACGGTCATCATTCCGATCGGCGGCACCGAGCAGAGCGGCCCCGACGTCGCCCTCGGCAAGCACAATGCGCGGGTGAAAGTGCTGGCCCGGCGCATAGCCGAATCGCTCGGCGACGCGCTGGTCGCGCCGGTCGTGGCCTACGTGCCGGAAGGTAACCTGGCGCCACCGAGCTCGCACATGCGCTTTCCAGGCACGATCACGGTGCCCCGCGCTGCGTTCGTCGCGACGCTGGAATCAGCGGCGCGGAGCCTCGAGATCCACGGCTTCAGGAACGTCGTGTTCCTCGGCGATCACGGCGGCTACCAGCGCGATCTCATGCGGGTCGCCGCGCGCCTGAACGCCGCATGGGCGCACAGCGGCGCGCGCGCCTTCGCACCGCCGGAGTACTACGCTGCGAGCTCGCGGGGCTATGCGGCTATCCTGCGTGCGCGCGGCTATTCGGACGAAGAGATCGGCACGCACGCGGGGCTCGCCGACACGTCGCTGCTACTGGCGGTGGCGCCGGAGATGGTGCGGCTCGAACGGCTGCGCGGCGGCCCGAAGCCCGGCCCGACCGAGGGCGTGTACGGCGGCGACCCCCGCCGCGCCAGCGCCGAGCTCGGGCGGCTCGGCGTGGAGCAGATCGTCGCCAGCACCGTTGCGGCGCTCAGGCGGGACATGGCGGCGCAGGCGGCGCCGACCGTTCCCGGCATGCCGCCGGTGGTCGATCCCGCGAATCTGTACAGCGAAACGGGCGCGGGGCGCCTCAGCCCGGCCGCCAGAAAGGCGCTGCCGCGCGTGTACGTACCGGATTTGCGCTCGAGCGACGTATACGTCATCGACCCGACCAGCTACAAGGTGGTGGACCGCTTCATGGTCGGCATGGGACCCCAGCACGTGGTGCCTGCGTGGGATCTCAAAACGCTGTGGGTGACCAACAATGCGAGCCGGAGCCCAGAGGGCAGCCTGACCCCGATCGATCCGATGACCGGGAAGCCGGGCCCGGCGATCGCCGTTGACGACCCTTACAACATGTACTTCACCGCCGACGGCAGGGAGGCGATCGTCGTCGCCGAAGCGTTCGCGCGCCTCGACTTCCGTGACCCGCACACGATGGCGCTGCATTCGCGCCTCCAGGCGCCGGAATGTAAGGGCATCAACCACGGCGATTTCTCGATCGATGGCCGCTACGCGATCTTCACCTGCGAGTTCGGCGGCGGGCGCCTGGCGAAGATCGACATGGTAAAGCGCAGGGTCGCGGGCTACCTGCGGCTAGGCGAGAACGCGATGCCGCAGGACGTCCGCGTCTCGCCCGACGGCAAGCTTTTCTACGTCGCGGACATGGCGGCGGGCGGCGTGCATTTGATCGACGGCGACCGGTTCGAGAAGGTCGGCTTCATCGCCACCGGCGTGGGCCCGCACGGTCTTTATCCGAGCCGCGACGGAACGAAGCTGTACGTCGCCAACCGCGGCTCCCCCAACATGCACGAAGCAAGGCCGCACGGCCCCGGGAGCATCTCGGTGATCGATTTCGCGACGCGCAAGGTCGTGGCCGACTGGCCGATCCCGGGCGGCGGCAGCCCCGACATGGGCAACGTCAGCGCCGACGGGAAGACGCTGTGGCTGTCCGGTCGCTTCGACGACGTGGTCTACGCGATCGACACCGCGACCGGCGCGGTGAAGTCGATTCCGGTCGGCAAGGAGCCGCACGGGCTCACGGTGTGGCCGCAGCCAGGACGGTACTCACTCGGGCACACCGGAAACATGCGCTGACCGAAGGCCGCGCCGCCGCGCAAGATCGGATGCAGGGGGCAGGCTATCTACTGTCCCCCGAGGTGTGCCAAGATGGTGCGCGAGCGGGCCGTTCAGCGTGGCGGTCATGACGCGCCAAGAGGAGGCGAAAGCGATGGGTAAAACGATCAGCTTCAAGCGGCCGGACGGACAGAGCGTTAACGGCTATCTTGCCGAGCCGGCGAAAGGGGCGAGCGCGCCGGGCATGGTGGTGATCCAGGAGTGGTGGGGCCTGAACGATCAGATCAGCGGCGTCGCTGACAAGCTGGCTGCGGCTGGATACCGGGCGCTGGTGCCGGACCTGTACCGCGGTAAGGTCGCGCTCGAGGCAAACGAAGCCGAGCATCTGATGACCAATCTCAACTTCGGCGATGCGGCCGGCCAGGACGTGCGCGGTGCGGTCCAATATCTCAAGGCGTCGGGCAGTGCCAAGGTCGGCGTCACCGGGTTCTGCATGGGCGGGGCGCTCACGCTGCTGGCGGCGGTGAACGTCCCCGAGGCGGACGCCGCCGTGGTCTGGTACGGCTATCCGCCGCTCGAATACGTCGATGCATCCAAGATCAAGGTCCCGCTCATGGCGCACTGGGCGAAGGGCGACGTGCCGTTCCCGATCGCCAAGGTCGACGAGCTGGAAAAGAAGCTGCGCGCGGCGAAGTTGAGATTCGAGTTCCACCGCTACGACGCGAAGCACGCCTTCGCCAATGAAACCGCGGATTCGAAAAACCTGCCGATCATCAAGTACGATCCCGCGGCGGCGAAGCTCGCGTGGAGCCGGACGGTGGAGTTTCTCGGCAAGCACCTCAAGTAGCTTCGGGCTTTCAGTATCGTGTACGACGATGGCCGATGAGTAAATCATTCGACGTCATCGTCTTCGGCGTCACCGGTTTCACCGGGCGGCTGGTGGCGGGGTACCTGAACTCGACATACGGCGTTGGCGGCAAGCTCGCGTGGGCGATGGCGGGACGCAACCTCGACAAGCTGGCCGAGGTTCGCCGCTCGATCGGCGCCGGCGAGGCCCCGCCACTTATCGCCGCCGACGCGTCCGACGCCGATTCCCTGGCGAGCCTGGTTCAGCGTTCGAGGTCGATCATTACCACGGTCGGGCCATACCAGCGCCACGGCCGGGCGCTGGTGACGGCCTGCGCCCAGGCCGGCACCGACTATCTCGACCTGTGCGGCGAGCCGGCCTGGATGGCGCAGATGATCCCGCTGCTCGAGGCGCCGGCGCGCGCGAGCGGCGCGCGCATCGTGTTTTCGTGCGGATTCGATTCGATCCCGTTCGATCTCGGCGTCGTCTTTCTGCAGGAAGAAGCGCAGCGGCGCTTCGGCCAGCCGCTGAACAGGGTGCACACGGGCGTGCGCAAGATGAAGGGCAAGCCTTCCGGCGGCACGATCGCGAGCCTGCTGGCGACCATCGAGCAAATGGGGCGCGATCGCGCGGTTGCGCGGACGATGGTCGATCCGTTCGCGCTGACCCCGGGCTTTCGCGGGCCGCGGCAGCCCGCGAGCGGATCGGTCGCCTACGACGAGCTGGCCCAGTCATGGACGGCGCCGTTCGTCATGGCGCCGATCAACACCAAGAACGTGCATCGCACCAACGCGCTGCTGGGCCATCCCTGGGGCCGCGACTTCGTCTACGACGAGCGCATGCTGGCCGGAGACGGCGCGGAGGGAGAGCAACGGGCGAGAAGGATGGCGAGCGCGCTTCGATTCCAGAACGCGATGCTCGCGTTTGCGCCCACGCGCGCGCTGCTGCGGCGCTTCGCCCTGCCCAAGC
>DAHVFK010000002.1 GCA_027317055.1 Betaproteobacteria bacterium
GTCGTGGATAGTCCTGCCGCGGTAGCGGATCTCGAGCGTCTCCCGGTTGTAGCGCTGGCCGTGGCAGACGTCGCACGGCACGTAGACATCCGGCAGGAAGTGCATCTCGACCTTGATCAGGCCGTCGCCCTGGCAGGCCTCGCAGCGCCCGCCCTTGACGTTGAAGGAGAATCGCCCGGGGCCGTAGCCGCGCGCCCGCGCCTCGGGCACGCCGCAGAACAGGTCGCGGATCGGCGTGAACAGTCCGGTGTAGGTCGCCGGGTTCGAGCGGGGCGTGCGACCGATGGGGCTCTGGTCGACGCTGATGACCTTGTCGAAATGCTCGATTCCGGCGATCGATTCGAACGGCGCCGGCTCCACCGCGCTGCCGTACAGCTGGCGCGCCACGGCGGCGTACATGGTGTCGTTGATCAGGGTCGACTTGCCGGAGCCCGACACCCCGGTCACGCACACAAACAGCCCGAGCGGGAGGTCGAAATCCAGGTTCTTGAGGTTGTTGCCGCGTGCGCCGCGAATCGCCAGCCGCTTGCGGCCGGCCCGGCTGCGGCGCTGAGGCAGCTCGATCCGGAGCGTGCCGGCGAGATACCTGCCGGTGAGCGAGTCGGCTTCGGCGATGACCGCCGCCGGCGTGCCCTGGGCGACGACCTGCCCCCCGGCTTCGCCCGCCCCGGGGCCCATGTCGATCACGTGGTCGGCTGCCAGGATGGCCTCTTCGTCGTGCTCGACGACGAGCACCGAGTTGCCGAGGTCGCGCAGGCGCTTGAGCGTTTCGATCAGGCGCGCATTGTCGCGCTGGTGCAGGCCGATCGAAGGCTCGTCTAGTACGTACATGACGCCGGTCAGGCCGGAGCCGATCTGGCTCGCGAGCCGGATTCGCTGCGCCTCTCCGCCGGAGAGCGTTTCCGCCGAGCGGTCAAGCGACAGGTAGTCCAGCCCCACGTTTACCAGGAACTCGAGGCGATCGGCAATTTCGCGCACGATGCGCTCGGCCACCTGGGCGCGAGTTCCGTCCAGCTGCAGGTTCCGGAACAGCTCCAGCGTCTGCCGCATCGGGACGTGCGAGATCTCGTAGATCGATTTGCCGTCGAGCAGGACGTGGCGCGCCTCGCGCCGCAGGCGCGCGCCGCCACAATCGGGGCAGGCCTTGTGATTGATGTACTTGGCGAGTTCCTCGCGCACCACCATCGAATCGGTCTCGCGGTAGCGGCGCTGCAGATTGGGCACGATGCCCTCGAAAGAATGCTCCTTGACCGTGCTACGGCCGCGCTCTGCAGGATAGGTAAAGGCGATCTTGTCCTTGCCTGAGCCGTTCAGGATCAGCTGCTGCATCGTTTCATCGAGCGCTTCCCACGGTTGCTCGACGTCGAAGGCGTAGTGCCTGGCCAGCGACTGCAGCATCGAGTAGTAGAAATGGTTGCGCCGGTCCCAGCCCCGGATCGCGCCGCTCGCGAGACTCAGATCCGGGTGCGCGACGAGGTGCTTGGGATCGAAAAACTCGACCGTCCCAAGGCCGTCGCAGGTCGGGCAGGCGCCCATCGGATTGTTGAACGAGAACAGGCGCGGCTCGAGCTCGGCCAGTGCGTAACCGCATACCGGGCAAGCGAACTTAGAGGAGAAAAGGTGTTCCTTTCCGCTGTCGGATTCGACCGCGACCGCGCGTCCGGCGGCGTGCCGCAGCGCGGTTTCGAAAGACTCAGCCAGGCGCTGCTGCGCGTCGGCCCTTACCTTCAGGCGATCGACCACCACCTCGACGGTGTGCTTAACATTCTTCGCCAGTCGCGGCGCGGCGTCGAGGTCGGATACCTTGCCGTCGACGCGCACGCGGGTGAAGCCCTGGGCGCGCAGCTCGTCGAACAGGTCGGCCTGCTCGCCCTTGCGCCGCGCGACGACCGGCGCGAGCACCATCAGCTTGGTGTCCTCGGGCAGCGCGAGCACGTGGTCCACCATTTGCGCCACCGACTGCGCCGCGAGCGGCATGCCGTGGTCGGGGCAATACGGCGTGCCGACGCGGGCGAACAGCAGGCGCAGATAGTCGTGAATCTCGGTTACCGTGCCGACGGTCGAGCGCGGATTGTGGCTCGCGGCCTTTTGCTCGATCGCGATCGCAGGCGAAAGACCCTCGATCAGGTCCACGTCAGGTTTTTCCATCAACTGCAGGAACTGGCGCGCGTAGGCCGACAGCGACTCGACGTAGCGGCGCTGGCCTTCGGCGTACAGCGTATCGAAGGCGAGCGAGCTCTTGCCCGAGCCGGAGAGCCCCGTGATTACCACCAGCTTGTTGCGCGGCAGCTCGAGATTGAGGTTCTTGAGGTTATGCGTGCGCGCACCGCGTATGCGAATCGTCTGCATGGAGCGCCGCCGGCGGGCGGCCGAGAAAGTAAACCTGCTACTATAACGAGTTCCCCGCAAGTCGTTCCACTCCTTCGTTGTTCCTCATTCTGGACACTCAGTTCACGCCATGGCTTCCGAGCGTATGAGCCCACAAGAGCGGCGCGCTGGCGCGTCTCTCGCTTCCCTGTTTGGCCTGAGAATGCTCGGGCTTTTTCTGATCCTGCCCCTGCTCGCGGTAGACGCGCACAAACTCGCCGGCGGCGACAACTTGACCCTAGTCGGCCTTGCGCTGGGCGCCTACGGCTTGACGCAGGCGTTCCTGCAGATTCCGTTCGGTATGGCGTCCGACCGCTGGGGGCGCAAACCAGTGATCCTGGTCGGGCTGCTGCTTTTCGCCGCGGGCAGTTTCATCGCAGGAGCGGCGGACAGTATCTATGTGGTAATTGCCGGCCGCGCGGTCCAGGGCGCGGGCGCTGTTTCGTCGGTGGTCGTGGCGCTTACGGCGGATCTCACGAGCGAGCGGCATCGCACCAAGGCGATGGCGATGATCGGCAGCACGATCGGTTTCGCATTCGCGCTATCGCTGGTCGTCGCCCCGTTGCTTTATCGCTGGATCGGACTGAGCGGGGTGTTCTACGTCACTGGCCTGCTGTCGTTCGTCGCGATCTGGCTGCTTTTCGCCGCAGTGCCGAATGCGGCGCAGGCGGGACATGCCGAGCAGCCGGCGCGCGCGCGCGACCTGCCCGCGCTGATCGCGCAGCCCGAGCTGATGAGACTGAACGTCGGGATCTTCGTACTGCACGTGTCCCAGATGGCGATGTTCGTCGTCGTGCCACCAATGCTGGTGGAGGCAGGTCTTGCGCTGCCCTCGCACTGGAAGTTCTATCTGCCGGTGGTGCTCGTATCTTTCGTGCTGATGGTGCCGGCCGTGTTTTACGCCGACCGCCGCAACCATCACAAGCCGGTACTGCTCGGGACGGTGCTGCTGCTCGCGGCAGTCGAGGTCGGGCTCGCGGCGGCGCCCGATCGCATCGTGCCGCTCGCCGGTCTGATGCTCGCATTCTTCGTTGCGTTCAACGTGCTCGAAGCGCTCCTGCCGTCGCTCGTGTCGCGCATCGCGCCGGCGCACGCGCGCGGCACCGCGATCGCGGTTTACAACACGACCCAGACCCTGGGCCTGTTCGCGGGCGGCATGATCGGCGGCTGGCTGGCCAAGAACCACGGGCCGCAAGCCGTGTTCAGCACCTGCGCCGCGCTCGCGGCGCTATGGCTGCTGGCGGCGGCAGGCATGCGCCCGCTGGCGCCGAAACGTGTCAACGAACTGGCCGAGTCCGACGTTTCCCGTTCACGGGGAGCTTGAGCCCGCAAGGGGCGCTCGATGAAGGACAACTCGCGAAGGGGGAGGTTTAAATGGCTTCAGTGAACAAGGTGATTCTGGTGGGCAACCTGGGACGTGACCCGGAAACCCGTTACATGCCGGACGGCGCGGCGCTCACCAACGTGTCGGTCGCCACGTCCTACCAGTGGACGGACAAGGCGAGCGGCGAGAAGAAGGAGGAGACCGAGTGGCACCGGGTGGTCTTCCGTGCCCGCCTGGCGGAGATCGCGGGCGAGTACCTGAAGAAAGGGTCCCAGATCTACGTCGAAGGGCGGCTGCGCACGCGCAAATGGCAGGACAAGGAAGGTCAGGACCGGTACACGACCGAAATCGTCGCCGATACGATGAAGATGCTCGGCTCGCGCAGCGGGGCGGGTGAGCCCAAGAGCGAGCCGAAGAGCGAACCGCCGCGAGAGGCGGCGGCAGGGTCCCGCGCGGCCGAGCCCAAGGCGGCGACCAAGAAACCGGCCGGAAAGTTCGACGACATGGAGGACGACATCCCGTTCTGAACTATAATGCGCCCCCGTTCGCAGTTGAAATCAATACGTTAGGGGCATCGCGATGCCGATCTACGAATACCGTTGCAGCGAGTGCGGCTTCCAGAACGAGTACTTGCAGAAAGTGTCCGAGCCGCCGCTGAACGTCTGCCCGTCGTGCGGCAAGGCGACGTTCCAGAAGCTGCTTAGCGCCGCGGGCTTCCAGCTCAAGGGCAGCGGTTGGTACGCCACGGACTTCCGCAACAGCGGCACGAAGGCCGCCAAGCCGGGCGATTCGAAGCCCGGCACCGCGGCCGAATCGAAGCCCGAGGCCAAGTCCGAAGCCAAGTCCGAGGCCAAGCCGGAGACAAAAGCGGAATCGAAAGCGAAGACCAAGTCTGAGGCGCCCGCGTCAGGCGGGGGCGGCAGCTCGGCCTGAACGATATAATCGCCAGCTTTCATCCAACGCGGCCCGCACGCCGCGCCGGCCCGCGGCACGGCGGGCCCTTCCGACCTTGAAAAAGTACCTGCTCACCGGTGTACTGATCTGGATCCCGCTGGTCATCACCATTTGGGTCCTGAAGCTCGTGGTTGACACCATGGACCAGAGCATGCTGCTGCTGCCGGCGCACTGGCGGACCGAGTACTGGCTCGGCGTGCACGTGCCCGGGCAGGGCGTGGTGTTGACCATCTTGATCGTGTTCGTTACCGGGGTGCTGGCGGCGAACTTCATCGGCGAGAGGCTGGTGCGGATCTGGGACGAGCTGCTGCACCGAATCCCCTTCGTGTCGTCCATTTACTCGAGCGTCAAACAGGTCTCCGACACACTTTTCTCGTCCTCGGGCCAGGCGTTCCGCAAGGCGCTGCTGGTGCAGTGGCCGCGCGAGGGCATGTGGACGATCGCGTTCCAGACCGGAGTTCCCGGCGGCGACGTGGTCAATCACCTGAAGGGCGATTACGTCAGCGTCTACGTTCCCACCACGCCCAATCCGACCGGCGGTTACTTCGTTATGCTGCCGCGCGCCGAGGTGATCGAGCTCGACATGAGCGTCGACGAGGCGCTGAAGTACATCATCTCCATGGGCGTGGTGTCGCCCGTCGGCAGAGCCGACAAGCACGCGGCGCACGGTGGAATTTCGTAACGGGATCTCGCGCATGCGAACGCACTACTGCGGCGATCTGTCCGCCGCCTCCGTCGGTCACAGCGTGACGCTGTGCGGATGGGCACACCGCAGGCGTGACCACGGCGGCGTGATCTTCATCGACCTGCGCGACCGCGAGGGCCTTGCGCAGGTTGTCTTCGACCCGGATCGCGCGCAAGCGTTCGCCACCGCCGACCGCTCGCGCAGCGAATATGTGCTCAAGGTTACCGGCACGGTGCGCCGCCGTCCCGAAGGCACCGTCAATCCCAACCTGCGCTCGGGCGAGGTCGAGGTGCTGGCGCACGAGGTCGAGGTGCTGAACCCCTCGGCGCCGCCGCCGTTCCAGCTCGACGACGACAATCTTTCGGAGACCACGCGCCTCACTCACCGCGTGCTCGACCTGCGGCGCGAGCCGATGCAGCACAACCTTCGGCTGCGCTATCGCGTCGCGATGGCCGTGCGCCGCTATTTCGATGCGCAGGGCTTCATCGACATCGAGACGCCGATGCTCACGCGCTCGACTCCGGAGGGCGCGCGGGACTACCTGGTGCCCTCGCGCGTGCACCCCGGCGAATTCTTCGCCTTGCCGCAGTCCCCGCAGCTTTTCAAGCAGCTGCTGATGGTTGCCGGTTTCGACCGTTACTATCAGATCGTGAAGTGCTTTCGCGACGAGGATCTGCGGGCTGACCGTCAGCCGGAGTTCACCCAGATCGACATCGAGGCGTCGTTCGTCGGCGAAGCCGAAATCCAGGCGATAAACGAGGCAATGATCCGGTCGGTGTTCAAGGAGGTGCTCGAGGTCAAGCTTGCGAGCCCTTTTCCGCGCATGACCTACGCCGAAGCGATGTCGCGCTTCGGCTCCGACAAGCCCGATCTGCGCGTCGCGCTCGAGCTTACCGATCTGACCGACCTGATGAAGACGGTCGAATTCAAGGTGTTCCGTGGCGCTGCGGACTTGCCCGGCGGCCGAGTCGCGGCCTTGCGCGTGCCCAAAGCCGATCTGACGCGCAAGGAGATCGACGACTACACCGCGTTCGTCGCGATCTACGGCGCCAAGGGGCTGGCGTACATCCGCGTCAACGACCGCGCCAAGCTGCCTGACGGGCTGCAGTCGCCGATCGTGAAGTTTCTTCCTGTCGATGTCCTGGCCGAGATCCTGGAGCGCAGCGGCGCGCAGGACGGCGACCTGCTGTTCTTCGGCGCGGACAGGGCGAAGATCGTGAACGATGCGCTGGGCGCGTTGCGCGTGAAGCTCGGGCACGACAAGGGCTACGCGGAGCAGGGCTGGCGGCCGCTGTGGGTGGTGGATTTCCCGATGTTTGAATGGGATGACGAGGCCAAGCGCTGGGCTGCGATGCACCACCCCTTCACCTCGCCCAAGGATGGGCACGAGGACCTGCTCGCGACCGAGCCGGGCAAGGCGCTGTCCAAGGGCTACGACATGGTGCTGAACGGCTCCGAGATCGGCGGCGGATCGATTCGCATCCACCGCGCCGAGGTTCAGTCAAAGGTTTTTCGTGCGCTCGGCATATCCGAGGCCGAGGCGGAGCTCAAATTCGGCTTCCTGCTCGATAATCTGCAATACGGAGCGCCGCCGCACGGCGGGATCGCCTTCGGCCTGGACCGCATTGTCGCCATGATGACGGGCGCCGAGTCGATACGCGACGTGATCGCGTTTCCCAAGACGCAGCGCGCGCAGTGCCTGCTCACGCACGCTCCGAGCCCGGTGGACGAAAAGCAGCTGCGCGAACTGAGCCTGCGCCTGCGAGACAAGCCCAAGCCGTGACTCGCCTGCTCGCGGCGATCATTGCGCTCGTCGTCGCCTCGAATGCCGCGGGTTTTTCACCGCTGGACGAGATGCGCGTCGATGTGCTGCCTCCGGACGCAGTCCGAACGGTGAAGCTGATCCAGCGCGGCGGACCTTTCGCTTTCGCCAGGGATGGCAGCGTCTTCGCCAATCGCGAGCGACGCCTGCCGCCGCGCTACCGCGGCTACTACCGGGAATACACGGTCGCGCCGGCGGGTGCGCGCGAGCGCGGCGCGCGACGCATCGTTGCGGGCCGCAACGGAGAGCTCTACTACAGCCGCGACCACTACCGCAGCTTCCTGCGCATAAGGCAATAAGCGTGAGCAAGCTGCTGGCCAGGTTGCATGACGCCAGGCGCTCGGGGGTCTACCGGGTGCCGCAGTCCGACGAAGTCCTCGATGCGGTGCGAGGCTCCGCGCTCGATGTGGCGAGAATCGACCTCGGTGCGGCATCCGACAAGGAGCAGTTGCTCGCGCAATTCGCGTCCGCGCTCGCGTTCCCTGATTGGTTCGGCCGCAACTGGGACGCGCTCGAGGACTGCCTGAGCGACCTCGCCTGGCGCGCCGGCGAAGGGCACTTGCTGCTGATCGAGAAATTCGGGGATCTGCGCGCGCATCGGCCGGACGACTTCGGGGTGCTGCTCGATATTCTCTCTTCGAGCGCGCAGTATTGGCGCGAGCGCGGCAAACCGTTCTTCGTCGCGTTCGTGGATCGCACGAGCAGTCTCGCCTTGCCGGATCTGTTTCGCGCGAGGTGCGCGTGAGCCTCAAGATCCCGGTTTCGGTCCTGGTCGTAATCCACACGCCGGCGCTCGACGTGCTGCTGCTCGAGCGTGCGATCAGGCCCGGATACTGGCAGTCGGTGACGGGTTCGGTTGACCGACTGGACGAGCCGCTCGAGCACACCGCGCTGCGCGAGGTGCGCGAAGAGACGGGTATCGAAGCGGCGCCCGCCCAGTTCCTGCGCTGGAACGTCATCAATACTTTTCGCATTTGGGGCGAATGGCGCCATCGTTTTGTTCCCGGCACCACCCATAACACCGAACACGTCTTCAGCCTTCAGGTTGCGGGATGCGTGCCCGTGGTGCTCGCAGCCGAAGAGCATCATGCATATCTCTGGCTGCCATGGCGCGAGGCGGCGCAAAAGTGCTTTTCGTGGTCCAACCGCGAGGCGATCGAGATGCTTCCGGCGCGCCTGCGGATCGCATTGGCGTAGAATTCGGCCCCTATGTCAGAGAAAACAGGCGCCGCGCCCGAGCCGGCGCCGCCTCCGGTAGAGTTGGCGGCACCCTGGCAGCCAGATCCCGAAGACGACGAACCGGCCGAAGGTCGCGGCGCACGGCAGGGGCTGCGCCGACCGCACCGCCTGCACCACCTGCTCTCGCCGCGGCGCTGGCTGCAGGGGCTGGTGTTCTGGGGTGGCGCGATCGCGGTGGCGGGCGTCGCGATCCTGTTCGCGATCGGCGCCGAGCACGCCAACAACGTTCTGCATTTCGGCCTTGCTTGGTCGCCTTACCTTCAACTTCTGCTCACGCCGCTCGGCATCGCGCTGGTGGTCGCCGCGACGCGCCAGTTCCCGGGCAGCGAGGGTTCCGGCATCCCGCAGACGATCGCCGCGCTTACCATCGCCGACAAAGCCGAGCGCGGCCGGCTGCTTGGCTTGCGCACGGTCGCGGGCAAGATCCTGCTCACGCTGGTCGGCCTCGCGTCCGGAGCATCGGTCGGGCGCGAGGGCCCGACGGTACAGATCGGCGCGGCGATCATGCACGCGATGGGCAAGCTGATCCGCTTTTCCCGCCACGACATGGAGAAGGGGCTCATCCTCGCGGGCGGCGCGGCCGGCGTCGCCGCGGCTTTCAACACGCCGCTGGCCGGGATCGTGTTTGCGATCGAGGAAATGAGCCGCTCGTTCGAGGAACGCACCAGCGGCACGATCATCACGGCGGTGATCGTAGCGGGCGCCGTTTCCCTCGCGGTTCTGGGCGACTACACCTACTTCGGGCACACCTCGGCGTCGTTCGGCTTCGGCCAAGGCTGGATCGCGGTCGGCGTATGCGGCGTCGCGGGCGGGCTGGCCGGGGGGATCTTCAGCCAGCTGCTGGTGCTGTCCTCGCGCGGGCTGCCGGGAAGGCTGGGAAAGTTCGTCCGCGAGCGCCCGGTCGCGTTCGGCGCCGCCTGTGGATTGCTGCTCGCCGTGATCGGTCTCGCCTCGGGCGGCACAACCTACGGCACCGGCTACCATGAGGCACGCAAGATCGTCGAGAGCACCGAGGCGCTGCCGGCCAGCTACGGCATCCTCAAGCTGCTCGCGTCGCTGGTGTCGTACATAAGCGGGATTCCCGGTGGATTGTTCTCTCCGTCGCTCGCCGTAGGCGCCGGACTCGGCGCGAACCTGGCGCTCGTGGTGCCCTACGCCCCGGCGGCGGCAGTCGCCCTGCTCGGAATGGTGGCCTACTTCGCGGGCGTGGTTCAGGCGCCGATTACGGCGTTCGTCATCGTCATGGAAATGACCGACAACCACGACATGCTGCTGCCGCTGATGGCGACGGCGCTGATCGCGACAGGCATCTCGCGGCTGGTCTGCAACGAGCCCCTGTACCGTGCGCTCGCCTTGCCGTTTCTCAAGCGTGCCAAGGTGAATGCCCGAGGCCACGCGCGGCACTGAGAGCGCCTGGTTTCGGAACTGCCCAAAGGTCGAAGCCATGATCGGGCAGCTGCGCATCATTACGCTCAACGTCCACAAGGGGCTGTCGCAATTCAACAGGCGGATGGTGATTCACGAGCTGCGCGAGGGATTGCGCTCGCTCTCACCGGACCTGGTCTTTCTGCAGGAAGTATTGGGCCTAAACGAGCGCCATGCGCTTCGCTTCGCGAGCTGGCCACGGGCCCCGCAGTACGAGTTTCTCGCCGACCAGGGCTGGCAGCACGCCTATGGCAGAAACGCAGTCTACGACCACGGACATCATGGCAACGCGGTCCTGTCGCGCTTCCCCATTCTGTCGGCGTTGAACGAGGATGTGTCTAATCATCGTTTCGAAAAGCGCGGCCTGCTGCATTGCGAGGTCGCGGTGCCGGGTTGGCCGCTCAACCTGCACTGCCTGTGTGTTCATCTATCGCTGCACGAACGCGGACGACGTAAGCAACTCGATGCGATTGCCGAGCGCCTGGAGGAGATCGTGGCGCGTGGAATGCCGGTAATCGTCGCGGGCGACTTCAACGACTGGCGCCAGCGCGCGACCTCGATCCTCGAGCGCGGGCTGGGAATGCGGGAGGTTTCGATTGCTGGGGGTGGACGCTCTGCGCGCACCTTTCCCAGCGTCCTGCCGCTGCTGCGCCTGGACAGGATCTACGTCCGCGGCTTCGAGGTGCTCGCCGCGCAGGTGCACCGTGGTGCCCCCTGGTCCCTCCTTTCCGATCACCTCGCGCTGAGCGCGGACCTGAAGCAGGTGTAGTCGATGCGATTCTTCCCCGACAACCACCTGCGGCTTCTGCGCAACGGCGAGGAGTACTTTCCGGCGCTGGTTGCCGCCATCGATGCCGCTGCCGCAGAAGTGTTCCTTGAAACCTATATCTTCGCCGACGACGAGACCGGTAGCCTGGTGGCGGACGCACTCGCCCGCGCAGCCGCCCGTGGCGTGGCAGTTCATCTGTTGCTCGACGGCTTCGGTGCACGCGAGTTCGTACCGCGCTTTCGCTCCTTGCTCTCGCAAGCCGGCGCCGAAGTGCTGGTGTTCCGGCCGCAGATCAGCCCGTGGACGCTGCGCCGCGGGCGCCTGCGGCGGTTGCATCGCAAGCTGGCCTGCATTGATGGCCGCATCGCATTCGTCGGCGGCATCAATGTGATCGACGACTACGATACGCCGGGTCAGACGCCGCCGCGCTACGACTACGCGGTGCGGATCGAAGGACCGCTTACCACGCAGGTGCGCGCAGCGTCAGCGCGGCTTTGGGCGCAGGTATCATGGGCGACGTTCCGGCGGCGCTGGCCGGGATTTGCGGCGTTGAAGCGCAAGACTGAGCGAACGCCCGACAACCCCGAAGCGATGCCGAGAGGGCAACGTGCGGCGCTCGTGGTGCGCGACAGCGTGCGCCACCGGCACGATATCGAGGAAGGCTACCTGGAGTTCATCGGCGAGGCGCGGGACGAGATCGTGATCGCATGCGCGTATTTCTTTCCCGGGCGGAAATTTCGGCGCGCGCTCAGCGACGCGACCGCGCGCGGCGTGCGAGTGCTGCTGCTGCTGCAGGGCAGGGTCGAGTATGCGCTGCTGCACTACGCATCTCGCGCGCTGTACGGTTCCCTGCTGGACGCCGGCATCGAGATTCGCGAATACCACCGCAGCTTCCTGCACGCCAAGGTCGCCGTGTTCGACCGCCGCGTCGCCTGCGCCGGCTCCTCGAATATCGACCCGTTCAGCCTCTTGCTGGCGCGCGAGGCGAACGTATTTGTCGACGACCCGAATTTCGCCGGGCAGCTGCGTTCGAGCCTGGGAGAGGCGATGCGCGATGGTTCCCGGGCGGTGCAACCGCTGCAATGGAGGCACCAACCGTTGTGGCGACGCGCGCGGGTCTGGGTCGCCTACGGGATCGCCAGGCTGCTTACCAGCTTCGCGAGCTACGAGCGATACCACTGATGAGCCCGCGCGCACGGCGTTTCAGCCCGGACGGCGGCCGAACATGCCCCAGCCCTCGAAGGTCATGACCATCTCTCCCGACTGGTTCACCGCCTCGGTGCGCGACTTGACCAAGCCCATGTCGCGACGGCTGTTCGACGGGCGCGCTTCGAGCACTACGCGCCGATAGGAAATCGTGTCGCCCGCGTGCACCGGCTTGAGCCAGCGCACGTTTTCGATTCCGGGTGAGCCCGGGCTTGCGCTGCGATTGATGTAGTTGTCGCAAAGCATCCGCATCGCGACTGCGCAGGTATGCCAGCCGCTCGCGATCAGGCCGCCGAAGTACGAGTCCTTGGCGGCAACCGGGTCGATGTGGAATGGCTGGGGATCGAACTTGCGCGCGAAGTCGATCATCTCTTGCTCGGCGAACGTGTGGCTTCCCATCGCCACGGTGTCGCCGACCGTGAAGTCTTCCCAATAGAGGATTTCATCGGCGCTCATGTCTGCGGCGCGAGGCGCTCGTAGTCCCCGATCCGCTCGCGCAGCTCCTGCGGCAGCGGCGCGGGTGTCATGCTCGACGGGTCGGCGTTGACGTAGACCAGCTCCGCAGTGACCAGCGGCGCCGGCGCAGGATCCGGATGGTCGCGAAAGATCTCGAATTGGAACGTCATGCTGCTGCGGCCCAGCCGGCCCACACGGCAGCACACCGCGAGCACGTCGTCGTAGCGGGCGGAACCTAGGTAATCGACCGTCGCCTTGCGCAGATAGACGTCATTGGCGTACTTCTCGACATAACCGTGCGGGTAGGGAAGGCCGATCGCGCGCCAGTATTCCGCGATCGTGGTGTCGATGTATGTCAGGTAATGGCCGTTGAACACGATCTTCTGCATGTCCACTTCGGCCCAGCGCACCCGCAACTGCGGCGTGCAAACGAAATCTTCGCGAGGCATTGCGAGAACTCAGATTCTGGTGCCGGGAGCGTGCGCGTCCGATGTCCGCAACAGCGAACGGACGAACTCGCCAACCGCGGCAAGAGTCGCTCCGCGCGCCTGGATCGTCGGGTAATGACCGCATTCGGTGATCCTCAGCGCGTTCATGCGCCCGGGCACGCAGGCGCGAAGCGCCTCGAGTTGCTTTTCAGAGAAGAATTCGTCGTTCTCCCCCTGGATCGCGAGCACCGGGCAGCGAATGCGGGCGACATAGGGCTCCAGACCCCAGCCGGCGGCAGCCTCCTCCGAAGTCCAGACCTCGACCAGGCGCTCGAACAATGTCTCTGCTTTCCTGCCATGGTGACGCTCAAGGCGTGCCTTCAGGTCGCCGTGATCGAAATCCGAAATCTGGGCGCGAATCGCGTCGGCTGTTCGCGCCTCCCGAAACAGGTGCGGTGATATGGCCACAACGCCACGCACCGACTCGGGGCGTGCCCCCGCGAACGCCAGCGCGATCGATGCGCCGTCGGACTGGCCGATCAGGATTGCGTCATGCGCCTTGGCCTGATCGAGCACTTCCGGCAGCACGTGCAGCGCTTCCCGCAGGAGATAGTCTCGCCGATAGGGCCGAACGAGCGGTTCCGAGTCGCCCGAGCCCCAGCGGTCGTAGATCAAGGCGCCGCATCCCGTCGCTCGTACGACGTGATCGGGGAAATCCCCCCACATCCGCGTGCTGCCCAAGGCGTCATGCAGGAATACGAGCGACGGCGCGCGAGCGGCGCTGGGCCCGCGCCAGTGGCCGCGCAATACGTGTCCGTCCGCCCGAAGCGTAAGCTGCCGCAGCGCGCGCTCCACGACTTCGCGAAAATCGGCCGGCGTCAGCGCAACGAGGTCGCACTCGATGGCGGCAAAGAAGCCTTCCACCGCCGAGCCAGCTTCCGCCGTGCCACGGCCGCGCAGCGCCGCCTCCAGGTCGAAGATCGTCCGCGGGGGCGTGACGAAGAAATCGCCGGTCAGCAGCACCTCCCTGATGCGGCTTAGCCCCGGGCCCTCCAACCGAAGATCGGCGCGCAGCGTTCCACCGCGGCGTACAAGTGTCGCCGAAACGAGCGCATCGTCCGCTTCCGGCGCGTCGAGCAGATGCACGAACTCGTCGGTGCCGAATTCGCGTTCGTAGAGCGCCGTCGCGAGATCCTCTTCGTATTCGGAGGCGGAGCCCCACTGGGGGGTGATTCCCAGTTCTTCGCGGAAACCCGCCAGCAACGCCGCATACACTTCGTCCAGAGACGGCGTCCTGCCCAGCACTTCGCGCACCGTAATCACGCGCCGGCGGGCGTCGTCGAGGTCGCGTTTAGCGAGTTTCTCCACCGGCACCTTGAGAACTTCGATCATGCGCGCCGGATCGAAGTCGACCAGCAACGTGCCCTGGTAGAAAAGCGTGTTGCCGTCGAAGAAGCCGCCCGTGCCGCTGATCTTGCGGCCGTTCACCTCGATGTCGTTTCTGGGCCGGAATTCGGCGGGAACGCCGAGTTGTCGCAGTCCGCAGGCGGCTGCCCGGCAGATGCGCGCGGCGATCTCGGCAAGATCTGTCGTGCCGAGGCGGCGTCGGTCCATGACCAGTTCCCATCCGATCTGTCCTTCGTCGAGATAGAGCCCTCCGCCGCCAGTGATCCGACGACCGACCTCGATGCCGGCTTGACGGCAGTAGTCGAGGCGAACCTCGTGCGCCAGAATCTGGTGCAGACCGACCAGCGCCGAGGGCCGGAATCGCAGGAAACGGATCGTATCCGGTATCTTCCCGGCGTTGCGCGCCTCGATCAGAGCTTGATCGAAAGCGACATTCGCGCGCGCGCCACGAATTCCGGTGTCAATTACGCGGTCGGGAGTTCGCACGAGCGGAAACGGGATCGGAATCGATACTCGGATGGCTCCGACGATGTTACGCCATTTCGCGAAACATCGCCGTGCTAAGCTGTCACGCGCTCCAAATCCCGCGCCGTATTTCGCACCATGCACGAGGACAATCCTTCCAGCGTACCGGTCGACGCGGAGTTCCTCGCGCAGATGGACGGCGCGTATACGGGGTGGGGCGACGCCGCCAAGCGCCTGCGCGAGGCGCTCGCCAACAATGAGCTGCAGCTCTACATCCAGCCGATCGCGAAGCTCGGCGAAAACCGCTTTGTGATGGCCGAAGTGCTGGTGCGGCTGCGTGAGGAAGAAAAGAAAATGCTTCCGCCGGGCGATTTTCTCCCGGTGTTCGAGCAACACGGGATGATGCCGGACCTGGACCGTTGGGTCGTCAGCCAGATGGCGCAGTGCATTGCCCGGCATGCCCCTGGCGGGTTCCGTCAATTCAGCATCAATGTCGCGGGAAAGACTCTGCAGGACGAGCGCTTTCCCGAGCACGTGTCCCGGACTCTGCGCCAATTCGGCGTGCCGGCACAAGCCTTGTGCTTCGAGATCGACGAGATCGACGTCCTCGGCAGATTGGACGCCGCGGCGCAGTTCAGCGCCAAGGTGCGCAGTCTGGGATGCCAAGTGGCGATCGACGGGTTCGGTCGGCGCTCGGCTTCGTTTGCGCCACTGAAGAGCTTGCGCATCGACTACTTCAAGGTGGACGGGTCGATCACGCGCAAGATCCTGAGTAGCGATACCGCGCTGAACAAGTTGCGCACGATCGTTCGTGTGGCGCAGACGATCAAGGTCGGCGTAATCGCCGAGTTCGTGGAAGAGACCGAGGTCCTGGTGCGCTTGTCCGCTCTCGGAGTGGGCTACGCGCAGGGGTTCGGCATCGCGCGGCCGACGCTGCTCGACAGCGGTTCCGCGGGACAGTAAGGCACGAAGATGGCGCGCGTATGGACGAGGCGGTAGTCCGCGCTCTGGCGAAATGGCCGGCGGTACCGGCGGTGTACGGCTGGCTCGCGCTGGACGAACGCGGCGATTGGCTGCTGCGCGATTCCGCGACCGGCGCATTCGGGCGCATCGGCAATGCGGCGCTGCGCGCTTTCATCTGCCGCAACTACGCACCGGACGCGCGCGGCTGCTGGTACTTCCAGAACGGGCCGCAGCGCGTGTACGCGCGGCTTGCATGCGGCCCGCTCGTTTTCCGCCTCGACGGCGAACGGTTCGTCGACCACTGCGGCCGTCCCTCGGGGCCGCTCAGCGGCGCCTGGCGCGACGAGCGCGGCGCGCTGATTCTCGCTGCCGCATTGGGAGTCGGGAACCTTGACGACCGGGATCTTTTCGCGGCGAGCGAACTGATCGAAGATACGAGCGCAGCGGCTTGGCTTAGCAGCGCGGCCGGCCGAGTCGCGCTCGGGAGCGTTTTGCGTGCCGAATTGCCTGCCCGCTTCGGCTTCGTCGACGACCCGCGCCCGGAACCCGAGGTGGGCGCGAATTCCGGTTAGCGGAGCGTCAAAGTTGCCCCGCATAATCCTTGACGCTGTACAAAAAACTCCTTTATAATCCGGCCTCTTTTTTGCACCTGGGCGACAGCGGGTGGTCAACGCGGTCGCCCGGTTCGTTTCTGGACACGGAAAAAATGCCTACCGTCAATCAGTTAGTACGCGGGGTGCGAACCGCCCGGCGCCCGAAATCGAAGGTGCCGGCGCTTGCCGGCTCGCCCCAAAAAAGGGGCGTCTGTACCAGGGTCTACACGACCACGCCGAAGAAGCCCAACTCGGCCCTGCGCAAAGTCGCCAAGGTCCGGCTCACCAACGGCTTCGAGGTGATCGGCTACATCGGCGGCGAAGGGCACAACTTGCAGGAGCACTCGGTGGTGCTGATCCGCGGCGGTCGGGTAAAGGACCTGCCGGGGGTGCGCTATCACATCGTGCGCGGTTCGCTGGACACGCAGGGGGTCAAGGACCGCAAGCAAAGCCGCTCCAAGTACGGCGCCAAGCGGGTCAAAGCAGCCTGATCCCGGCCAGACAGAGGAAATCATGCCCCGTCGCAGAGAAGTCCCGAAACGCGAGATCCTGGCGGATCCGAAGTTCCACAACACCGACGTCGCCAAGTTCATCAACGTCCTGATGACGCGCGGCAAGAAGTCGGTGGCAGAGCGCATCGTGTACGGCGCGTTCAATGTCATCAAGTCGAAAGCGGGGAAGGACCCGGTCGAGGTCTTCACCCAGGCGGTGCAGAACGTGAAGCCGGTGGTCGAGGTCAAGAGCCGGCGCGTGGGCGGCGCGAACTACCAAGTTCCGGTGGAAGTGCGGCCGGTGCGCCGCGTTGCGCTGGCGATGCGCTGGATCCGCGAGGCGGCCCAGAAGCGCGGCGAGAAGTCGATGACCGTGCGCTTGGCGGGGGAGCTGCAGGAAGCCGCGGAAGGGCGGGGCGGTGCGATGAAGAAACGTGAGGAAGTTCACCGTATGGCGGACGCCAACAAGGCGTTTTCGCACTACAGGTTCTGAGCCTTGCTTTTGGCGGGTTGCGCCCCCATTTAGGGCTCCCCGAACGGACAAAGGATGGGTATTACTGTGGCACGTAAGACTCCAATCGAGCGCTATCGCAACATCGGCATCAGCGCGCATATCGATGCGGGCAAGACCACGACCACCGAGCGCATTCTGTTCTATACCGGCGTGAACCACAAAATCGGCGAGGTGCACGACGGCGCAGCGACCATGGACTGGATGGAGCAGGAACAGGAGCGCGGCATCACCATCACCTCGGCCGCGACCACCTGCTTCTGGAAGGGGATGGACCTTACCTATCCGGAGCACCACATCAACATCATCGACACCCCGGGGCACGTCGACTTCACGATCGAGGTCGAGCGTTCGCTGCGTGTACTTGATGGCGCGTGCATGGTGTTCTGCGCGGTGGGCGGCGTGCAGCCGCAATCCGAAACGGTTTGGCGCCAGGCGACCAAGTACCGGGTACCGAGGCTCGCGTTCGTTAACAAGATGGATCGTATCGGCGCAAATTTCTTCAAGGTCTACGACCAGATGAAGCAGCGCCTGAAGGCTAACCCCGTTCCGATTCAGCTCCCGATCGGCGCCGAGGAAAAGTTTCAGGGTGTGGTCGACCTCGTCGCGATGCAGGCGATCTATTGGGACGAGGCCTCCCTGGGGATGAAGTTCGAGCGCAAAGACGTCCCCGCCGATCTCGCTGATAAGGCCAAGGAGTGGCGCGAGAAGATGGTCGAGGCCGCGGCCGAGGCGAATGAAGAGCTGATGAACAAGTACCTCGAGTCCGGCGAGCTGTCGCTTGAGGAAATCAAGCAAGGTCTCCGTATCCGCACGCTCAACAACGAGATCGTGCCGATGCTGTGCGGTTCCGCGTTCAAGAACAAGGGCGTGCAGGCGATGCTCGACGCGGTGATCGACTATCTGCCTTCGCCCGCGGACATTCCGCCCGTGAAGGGCCAGAAGGAAAACGGTGAGCCCGATGTGCGCAAGGCGGAGGACAGCGAGCCGTTTGCGGGGCTAGCCTTCAAGATCGCGACCGACCCGTACGTGGGCCAGTTGACCTTCATCCGCGTCTACTCCGGCGTATTGAAGTCTGGTGACACCGTGTACACGTCGGTGCGCGGCAAGAAAGAGCGGATTGGCCGCCTGCTGCAAATGCATGCGAACGAGCGCAAAGAAATCAAGGAAGTTTGCGCGGGCGACATCGCGGCGGCAGTGGGAATGAAGGACGTTACCACCGGCGAGACGATCTGCGACGTCAACAAGGTCATCACGCTCGAGAAAATGGAGTTCCCTGACCCCGTCATTTCCCAGGCAGTCGAACCAAAGACCAAGCCTGACCAGGAAAAGATGGGCGTCGCGTTAAATCGCCTGGCGCAAGAAGACCCCTCGTTCCGCGTGCACACCGATGAGGAGTCGGGGCAGACGATCATCTCCGGCATGGGCGAGTTGCACCTCGAGATCATTGTCGATCGTATGCGGCGCGAGTTCGGCGTCGAGGCGAGCGTAGGCAAGCCGCAGGTGGCCTACCGAGAGACCTTCAAGAAGACGGTCGAGCAAGAAGGCAAGTTCATCAAGCAGTCGGGGGGTCGCGGCCAGTACGGTCACGTCGAGTTGAGGCTGGAGCCGCAGCCTGCTGGCAAGGGGTTCGAGTTTGTCGACGCGATCAAGGGTGGCTCGGTGCCGCGCGAGTTCATCCCGGCGGTCGAGAAGGGGGTCAAGGAGGCGTTGCAGGACGGCGTCTTGGCTGGCTACCCGGTGGTCGATGTAAAGGTGACGCTATTCTACGGCTCGTACCACGAGGTGGACTCGAACGAGAACGCGTTCAAGATGGCCGCCATCTTCGCTTTCAAGGACGGCATGCGCAGCGCCACTCCAGTCTTGCTCGAGCCGGTGATGGCGGTCGAGGTCGAGACGCCGGAGGAAAAGATGGGCGACGTGATGGGCGACCTGTCGTCCCGGCGCGGCGTCATCCAGGGCATGGACGACCTGCCGGGCGGCAAGGCGATCAAGGCGGAGGTACCGCTGGGCGAGATGTTCGGCTATTCGACGACGCTGCGTTCGCTTACGCAGGGGCGCGCCACGTACACAATGGAATTCAAACACTATGCCGAGGCGCCGCGCAGCGTCGCAGAGGCAGTCATCAGCAGCAAGAAGTAACCATAAGAACCGGGGAAGAGCGTCATGGCAAAAGGCAAATTTGAGCGGACCAAGCCGCACGTGAACGTAGGCACGATAGGGCATGTGGACCATGGCAAGACGACGCTGACGGCGGCGATGACGAGTATTTTGGCCAAGAAGTACGGAGGCGAGGCCAGGAGCTACGCGCAGATTGACTCGGCGCCGGAGGAGAAGGCGCGCGGGATCACGATCAACACGGCACACGTGGAGTACGAGACGGCAAAGAGGCACTACGCGCACGTGGACTGTCCGGGGCACGCGGACTACATCAAGAACATGATCACGGGTGCGGCGCAGATGGACGGGGCGATTCTGGTGGTGTCGGCGGCCGATGGGCCGATGCCGCAGACGCGGGAGCACATTTTGCTGGCGCGCCAGGTCGGGGTGCCCTACATCGTGGCGTTCCTGAACAAGGCCGACATGGTGGACGACAAGGAGCTCTTGGAGTTGGTGGAGGTGGAGGTCCGGGAGTTACTGAGCAAGTACGATTTTCCGGGGGACAAGACCCCGATCGTGATCGGCTCGGCGTTGAAGGCGCTCGAGGGCGACAAGGGCGAGCTGGGCGAGCAGGCGATCATCAAGCTGGCCGAGGCGCTGGATGCCTACATTCCGACGCCGGAGCGGGCGATCGACGGGGCGTTCTTGATGCCGGTGGAGGACGTGTTTTCGATCTCGGGTCGCGGCACGGTGGTCACGGGGCGCGTGGAGCGCGGGGTGATCAAGGTGGGTGAGGAGATCGAGATCGTGGGCTTGAAGCCGACCACGAAGACGGTGTGCACGGGCGTGGAGATGTTCCGCAAGCTCCTGGATCAGGGTCAGGCGGGCGACAACATCGGGGTGCTGCTGCGCGGCACCAAGCGCGAAGAGGTCGAGCGCGGTCAGGTGCTGGCCAAGCCCGGCTCGATCACGCCGCACACGAAGTTCGAGTGCGAGGTGTACGTGCTCTCGAAGGAAGAGGGCGGGCGGCACACGCCGTTTTTCAACAACTACCGGCCGCAGTTTTACTTTCGCACCACCGACGTGACCGGGGCGGTGGAGCTGCCCGCGGGCACCGAGATGGTGATGCCGGGAGACAACATCAAGATGGTGGTGACGCTGATTGCGCCCATCGCGATGGAGCAGGGCCTGCGCTTTGCCATCCGCGAGGGCGGCAAGACCGTCGGCGCCGGCGTCGTCGCCAAGGTCATCGAGTAAGGACAATGCAAAGCCAACGCATCCGCATCCGTCTCAAGGCATACGACTATCGCTTGATCGATCAGTCGGCGCTGGAGATCGTCGACACGGCGAAACGCACGGGCGCGGTTGTGCGCGGCCCGGTGCCGCTACCGACGCGCAGGCAGCGATTCGATCTTCTTCGTTCGCCTCACGTTAACAAGACGTCGCGCGAACAGCTCGAGATCCGTACTCACCTGCGATTGATGGACATCATCGATCCGACCGACAAGACCGTGGACGCGCTTATGAAGCTCGACCTCCCTGCCGGAGTCGACGTAGAAATCAAGGTGCAGTAACAAAGAAGCAGAAGGGAAATTTTTTGCTCCGGCTCTCTTATTCGCCGGAGCGCTGGATTCCCGGGCAACCGGGTGGATGATTGACAGTAAGGTCGGCCAATTGCAGCCGGCGCCTCAAGAGAGGTTAACAAAATGACTATTGGACTCGTCGGCCGCAAGGTCGGCATGACGCGCATCTTTACCGAGGACGGCGACACGCTTCCGGTAACGGTGCTCGACGTGTCCGACAACCGGATCACGCAGATCAAGACGCTCGACAGCGACGGTTATGCTGCCGTGCAGGTTGCGTTCGGCAAGCGCCGCGCCAGTCGTATCGTCAAACCGCTCGCCGGGCATCTCGCCAAGGCCGCGGTGGAAGCGGGTCACGCCCTCAGGGAATTCCGCGCCAAACCCGAAGAGCTTGCCGATCTCAAGGTCGGCGCCAAGCTCGGCGTCGAGCTATTCAAGGTAGGGCAGAAAGTGGACGTGACCGGAATCACGATTGGCAAAGGGTTCGCAGGCGTGATCAAGCGCCATCACTTCTCGTCGAACCGCGCGTCGCATGGCAACTCGGTTTCGCACAACAAGCCGGGCTCCACGGGGCAGAACCAGGATCCTGGACGCGTATTCCCCGGCAAGCGCATGGCCGGCCACCTCGGCGATGTTCGGCGCACGGTGCAGAACCTTGTCGTAGTGCGCGTCGACGCGGAGCGCCAGCTGCTGCTCGTAAGGGGAGCAGTTCCCGGCTCCCGCGGTCGCGACGTAATCGTGCGACCCACGGCCAAGGGTTAGGAGGCGCCATGGAACTCAAGATGGTTAATGACAAAGGCGCCGCGGGTACCTTCAATGCGCCCGATGCGCTGTTCGGGCGCGACTTCAACGAGGACCTGGTGCACCAGGTCGTCGTGGCCTACCAGGCGAATGCCAGGCTCGGGACACGCAAGCAGAAAGAGCGCAGCGAGGTGGCCAAGTCGACGCGCAAGCCTTGGCGGCAAAAGGGCACTGGCCGCGCGCGCGCGGGTATGGCATCGAGTCCGCTGTGGCGCGGCGGCGGCAAGATCTTCGCCGCCAGTCCCGACGAGAACTTCTCGCACAAGGTCAACCGCAAGATGTACCGCGCAGGAATGGCGTCCATCCTGTCGCAGCTTGCGCGCGAGGATCGGATCCGCGTCGTGGACGACTTCAAGCTGGATGCGCCGAAAACGAAGCTTCTGGCGCAAAAGGTGAAGTCGATGGGTTTCACCGTCTTGCTGCTGATCACCGACGAGGTCGACCAGAATCTGCTCCTGTCTTCGCGCAACCTGCAGAACGTCATGGTGGTCGCGGCGCGGCATGCGAATCCCGAGGCGCTGGTGCGCTTTCCGAATGTGCTGCTGACCAAGAAGGCGGTGCAGAAGCTTGAGGAGATGCTGAAATGACGGCGACCAAGAAATACAGCGCCGATCGGCTGATGAAGGTCGTTCTGGCGCCGATAGTGTCGGAAAAGAGCACGATGCTGGCAGAGCGCAACAGGCAGTACGTGTTTCGCGTTGCCGACAATGCGAGTAAGCCGGAGATCAAGGCCGCAGTCGAGCTCCTGTTCAAGACCACGGTCGACTCGGTGATGGTGTCCAACGTGAAAGGCAAAGCCAAGCGCTTCGGTCGCTTCAACGGCCGCCGGCGCAACTGGAAGAAAGCCTTCGTCTGCCTCGCGCCGGGGCAGGAAATAAATTTCACGGCGACGGAGTAAGCGATGCCACTGGTCAAAGTCAAACCCACCTCGCCGGGGCGCCGCGCGCTGGTGAAGGTTATCAACCCCAATCTTCACAAGGGGGCACCATACGCGCCATTGCTCACCAAGCAATTGAAAACCAACGGCCGCAACAACGCCGGGCGCATCACGATGCGGCACAAGGGCGGCGGCCACAAGCAGCATTACCGGTTGGTCGATTTCAAGCGCGACAAGGACGGCATCCCGGCGAAGGTCGAGCGGCTCGAGTACGATCCGAACCGGAGCGCGAACCTGGCGCTGCTGCTCTACGTTGACGGTGAGCGCCGCTATGTCATTGCGCCGAAGGGCTTGACGCCAGGCGTGCAGCTTCTGTCAGGTGTCGAGGCACCGATCAAGCCGGGCAATGCGCTTCCGTTACGCAACATTCCGGTCGGGACCACGGTGCATTGCATAGAAATGCTGCCCGGCAAGGGTGCGCAGCTTGCGCGCTCCGCGGGCGCGAGCGCGCAACTGCTTGCGCGCGAGGGTTCCTATGCACAACTGCGTCTCCGATCGGGCGAAATCCGCAAGGTGCATGTCGACTGCCGAGCGACGATCGGAGAGGTTGGCAACGAGGAACACAACCTCGAGTCGGTCGGCAAGGCGGGCCGCATGCGTTGGCGCGGCGTAAGGCCGACAGTGCGCGGCGTGGCAATGAATCCGATCGATCATCCGCACGGCGGCGGTGAAGGCCGTACCTCGGCGGGGCGCTCTCCTGTATCTCCGTGGGGTGTGCAGACCAAAGGTTACAAGACCCGAAGCAACAAGCGGACGCAGAACATGATCGTTCGCGACCGGCGCCGGGCATAACGCAGGGCGAGACTGAATATGGCGCGTTCAATCAAGAAGGGTCCCTTTGTGGACCTGCATCTCATCAAGAAGGTCGATGCCGTGCGCGGTACGAGCGACAAGCGGCCGATAAAGACCTGGTCGCGGCGCTCGACGATCGTGCCGGATTTCGTCGGCCTGACGATCGCCGTGCACAACGGAAAGCAACATATTCCGGTCTACATCACGGAGAACATGGTCGGGCACAAGCTGGGCGAATTTGCGCTGACGCGGCAGTTCAAGGGCCATTCCGCGGACCGGAAGACTAGCGGCACGCCAACCGGAGCGCCCGCGCCCGCCGCCGCGGCGTCGGCCGGTGGCAAGAAGTAGGGGGCCCGATATGGAGACTCGAGCGATACTTCGTGGAGCACATATGTCTGCCCAGAAGGGGCGGCTGGTGGCGGATCTGATCCGTGGCAAGCCCGTCGACCGGGCACTCAATATTCTCGCGCTCACACCCAAGAAGGGCGCTGCGATCCTGAAGAAGGTGCTGGAATCAGCGATCGCCAATGCCGAGCACAACGACGGCGCCGATATCGACGTGCTGAAGGTAAAGACCATCCACGTCGAGCGTGGCGCCTTCCTCAAACGCTTCCACGCGCGCGCGAAGGGACGAGGCAACAGGGTGCTCAAGCATACCTGTCACATCTACATCACAGTCGGCGACTGAGAGAGAAATCATGGGACAGAAGATCAATCCGATCGGCTTCCGGCTGGCGGTCAACAAGAACTGGAGCTCGCGCTGGTACGCCAGCACGCGCGCTTTCGCTGGTATGTTGGCCGACGACATCAAGGTGCGCGCATTTCTGAAGAAGAAGCTCGCGCACGCCTCGGTGGGACGCGTGGTGATCGAGCGGCCCGCAAAGGACGCGCGAATCACCATTTACTCCGCCAGGCCAGGTGTCGTGATCGGCAAGAAGGGCGAGGAGATCGAGTCCCTCAAGGGCGAGCTGCGCAGGCTGATGGGCGTGCAGCAGGTTCACGTCAATATCGAGGAGATCCGCAAGCCCGAGATCGACGCTCAACTTATCGCGGACTCGATCGCGCAGCAGCTGGAGAAGCGCATCATGTTCCGGCGCGCCATGAAGCGCGCGATGCAGAACGCGATGCGCCTCGGCGCACAGGGCATCAAGATCATGAGCGCCGGCCGGCTGAACGGCATAGAAATCGCGCGCACGGAATGGTATCGCGAGGGGCGCGTTCCACTGCATACGCTACGCGCCGACATCGACTACGGATTCGGCGAGGCCAAGACTACCTACGGCGTCATCGGCATCAAGGTATGGGTGTACAAGGGCGAGGTGATGCCCAAGAGCGAGGCCCAGGCCGCGCTACCGTCGGCGACCCCGGCGTCGCCCGAAGAGCCGGCAGCGCCCAAGCGCGCGAAGAAACCGGTTCCGCGGCCGGCCGGGCGCAGGGCGGTGGCCAAGACCGCTCCCGAGGGCGAGACGAAAAAGCCCGCGCGACCCCGCGCGGCAAGGAAGGACGAAGGCGCACGCGCATCCAAACCGAAGACGACGGTCAAGCGCACGCGTAAGCCGGCGGCCAAGGAAAGTGACGCGGCTGCGGGCGACGAGGGCAAGAAGGAGTAAGCGATGCTTCAGCCAGCACGTACGAAATACCGAAAGCAGCAGAAGGGCCGCAACAAGGGTGTCGCAACCCGCGGAGCGAAGGTGTCCTTCGGCGAATACGGCCTGAAAGCCCTGACTAGGGGGCGAATCACGGCGCGCCAGATCGAGGCGGCGCGGCGCGCGATGTCGCGCCACATCAAGCGAGGCGGTCGTATCTGGATCCGCATTTTCCCGGACAAGCCGATCTCGCAGAAGCCTGCGGAGGTGCGCATGGGAAACGGCAAGGGCAATCCGGAGTATTTCGTCGCCGAGATCCAGCCTGGCAAGATTCTTTACGAGATGGACGGCGTCACCGAGCCGCTCGCGCGGCAGGCCTTCGCGCTCGCTGCGGCGAAGCTGCCGTTCAAGACCGCGGTGGTGCACCGCATGCTGGGGTAAGCCATGAAGACTAGCGAACTACGCGCCAAGAGCGGCGAAGACCTGCAGAAGGAGCTGAGCGAGCTTCTCAGGGCTCAATTCAGCCTGCGCATGCAGGTCGCAACGCAGCAACTCACCAATACCAGCCAAATGAAGAAGGTGCGCCGCGACATTGCGCGCACACGCACCTTGCTGAGAGAGAAGGCCGCCAAATGAACGAGCAAACCCCCGCGCAAGCCGTGGAGAAGAACACGCGTACTCTGACCGGGCGCGTCGTGAGCGACAAGATGCAAAAGACGGTCACCGTATTAGTCGAGCGCCGCGTGAAGCATCCGATGATCGGCAAGACGATGACGCGCTCGAAGAAGTACCATGTGCACGTGGATTCGGGCGAAATCAAGCTCGGCGATCTGGTCGAAATTGCCGAATGCCGGCCACTTTCCAAGACTAAGTCCTGGACAGTTACCCGGCTGCTCGAGAAGTCGAAGGAAGTTTGAGCGGGACTTCTTGCTTCAACAAGCGGAATTGGTATAAAATCATCAGTCTTTTAGCCTCCCGGCCTCTCTCGGTGGGGCGTACGTAGGCCCGGACGGGATCCAAGACTGGCTGCAACGCCGCCGAGGCGGCGGGGCAGAGGAAGTTGGATGGAGAACAAGCAATGATTCAGATGCAGTCCATTTTGGACGTCGCCGACAATACCGGTGCACGTGCGGTCATGTGCATTAAGGTACTTGGCGGCTCCAAGCGTCGCTACGCCAGCATCGGGGACGTCATCAAGGTAAGCGTGAAAGACGCTGCGCCGCGCGGGCGGGTCAAGAAGGGTGAGATCTACCACGCGGTGGTGGTTCGCACCGCGAAGGGGGTGCGTCGCGCAGACGGTTCGCTGATCCGGTTCGACTCCAATGCTGCGGTGCTGCTGACAGCGAAATTCGAGCCAATCGGCACGCGTATCTTCGGCCCCGTGACGCGAGAGCTGCGCACGGAACGCTTCATGAAGATCGTTTCGCTCGCACCCGAAGTTCTGTAACCGGGCGCCGGAAGGGGTTCGTCATGCAAAGAATCAGGAAAGGCGATGAAATTATCGTCATCGCCGGTCGCGACAAGGGCAAGCGCGGCACGGTTTTGCGTCGCGTGGACGACGAACATGTCGTCGTGGAAGGCGTGAATCGCGTCAAGAAACACCAGCGCCCCAACCCGATGAAGGGCGTTACGGGAGGCATAGTCGACAAGGACATGCCCATTGACGTTTCGAATGTCGCACTCTTTAATCCCGGCACGAAGAAGGGGGACCGCGTGGGATTCAAGATTCTCGGAGACGGGCGAAAGGTGCGAGTGTTCAAGTCGAACGGCGAACAGGTCGACGCGTAAGGTCAGCGATATGGCGAAAGCATCAGCTCAACAGAAGGAAAAAGCGACGACGCCGATCCCGCCCTCGCGCCTGCATTTGTTCTACCGTGACAAGGTGGTTCCCGAACTGACCGGCAAGTTCGGGTACAAATCCGTGATGCAGGTTCCCCGGATCGAAAAGATCACGCTCAACATGGGCGTCGGGGAGAGCACAGGCGACAAGAAGGTGCTCGACAATGCGGTCGCCGACATGACGAAGATCGCCGGCCAGAAGCCCGTCGTCACCAAGGCGCGCAAGTCGATCGCCACATTCAAGGTCCGGGCGGGCTACCCCATCGGATGCATGGTGACGCTGCGCGGCGCGCGGATGTACGAGTTTCTCGATCGCCTCGTGAACATCGCGATTCCGCGGATTCGCGACTTTCGCGGTATTTCGGGGCGTGCTTTCGACGGTCGCGGCAACTACAGCCTAGGCATCAAAGAGCAGATCATCTTTCCGGAGATCGAGTACGACAAGGTCGACGCGCTGCGTGGCATGAACATCAGCATTACCACTTCCGCGAAGACGGATGAAGAGGCGCGCGCATTGCTCGCCGCTTTCCGCTTCCCGTTCAGAAACTGAGGTATACGCATGGCCAAGCTTGCTCTCAAGAACCGCGACCAGAAGCGCCGCAAAACGGTCGCGAAATTCAAGGCGAAACGCGATGCGGTGCTCGCGGTGCTGTGGAGCACCAGTAGCTCCGACGAAGACAAGGACGCGGCGCGGGTGCAGCTCCAGAAGCTGCCACGAGACGCTTCGCCCACCCGTCTGCGCAACCGATGCTCGCTCACCGGTCGGCCGCGCGGCGTGTATCGGAAATTCGGCCTCGGGCGCAACAAGCTGCGCGATTTGGCCATGCGCGGCGAAGTTCCCGGCGTCATCAAGGCCAGCTGGTAAGGAGCACAGAGTATGAGCATGAGCGACCCCATCGCGGACATGCTGACGCGCATCCGCAATGCGCAGCTGATCGGGCACACGGAAGTCCTGATGCCCTCCTCCAAGCTCAAGGCGTCGATCGCCCAGGTGCTTAAGGACGAGGGATATGTGGAGGACTTCGGGGTGCGCGAGCGCGACGGCAAGTCTGAACTCGCAATCAGCCTCAAGTACTACGCCGGCCGGCCGGTGATCGAACGCATCGAGCGCGTCTCGAAGCCGGGCTTGCGCGTGTACAAGGGGCGCAATGACCTGCCGAAGGTCATGAACGGGCTCGGCGTGGCGATTCTCTCGACTTCGCACGGAGTGATGACCGACCGCAAAGCGCGCGCCACGGGTGTGGGTGGCGAAGTGCTTTGCATCGTGGCGTAAGGAGCTGGACATGTCTCGCGTCGGCAGCTTTCCCATCCCGGTTCCGAAAGGCGTCGAGGTGAACGTCGTCTCGGGCCAGATATCCGTCAAGGGCCCGCTCGGCATCATTTCCCGAACGGCCGATCCGAACGTCGCTGTGGAAAGAAACGGTGAGAATCTGATGTGTAAGGCGCTCGGCAATTCACGCCAAGCCGACATCATGTCGGGAACGATGCGTGCGCTGATTGCCAACATGGTGACCGGCGTGAGCAAAGGATTCGAGAAACGGCTTGCGCTCGTTGGCGTCGGCTACCGAGCTCAGGCGCAAGGCGACAAGCTGAACCTGACGCTCGGCTTTTCCCATCCTGTCGTTCACCAGATGCCGAAAGGTGTGAAGGTAGCGACGCCGACGCAGACCGAAATCGTAATAACGGGAATCGACAAACAACAGGTTGGCCAGGTTGCCGCCGAGGTGCGCGGTTACCGCGCACCGGAGCCGTACAAGGGCAAGGGCGTGCGCTATGCCGACGAGATCGTCATCTTGAAAGAGACGAAGAAGAAGTAACGGGACGAGGCCATGTTCGACAAGAATCCTTCGCGGCTTCGCCGCGCGCGACAAACCAGACTTAAGATTCGGGAGCTCGGCGCAGTGCGTCTGACCGTGCACCGCACGAATTGCCATATCTATGCGCAGATCACGTCCGCCTCGGGTGACAAGGTGATCGCCACCGCGTCCAGCGTCGAGAAGGAAGTGCGCGCGAAACTCAAACACGGCGGCAATGTCAAGGCAGCAGAAGTCATCGGGCAGCGCATTGCCGAGAGGGCGAAGCAGGCAGGCGTCGAAACGGTCGCGTTCGATCGTTCCGGCTACAAGTACCACGGACGCGTCAAGGCACTCGCTGATGCCGCACGGGCCGGCGGGCTGAAGTTCTAAGGGGCACGAACCTCATGGCAAAAATTCAACCGAGAATGCAGACCTCGGACGATCGTTCCGACGGGTTGCGCGAGAAAATGGTCGCGGTTAACCGCGTCACCAAAGTGGTGAAAGGCGGCCGCGTGCTCGGCTTTGCCGCGTTGACGGTAGTCGGCGACGGGGACGGCGGGATCGGAATGGGCAAGGGCAAGGCACGCGAAGTTCCAGTCGCGGTCCAGAAGGCGATGGAAGAGGCTCGCAGGCGCCTGTTCAAGGTCAAGCTTAAGCACGGCACGCTCCAGCACTCGGTAATAGGACGCCACGGCGCGGCGAAAGTGCTGATGCAGCCGGCGTCCGAAGGCACGGGAATCATTGCCGGTGGCCCCATGCGCGCGGTATTTGAGGTCATGGGCGTCACCAACATCCTGGCCAAGTGCTTCGGCTCGACCAACCCGTATAACGTGGTGCGTGCCACGCTCAATGGCTTGCAGGCGATGAACACGCCGTCGGAGATCGCAGCCAAGCGCGGCAAGAAGATCGAGGAAATCCTCTCCTGAGGCGGGACATGGCTGACAAGAAGATCAAGGTGAAGCTGATCAAGGGGCTTGCCGGCTGCAAGGAAAGCCATCGGGCGACCGTGCGCGGGCTTGGACTGCGGCGCCTAAATCATATGGTCGAGCTGACGGATACACCCGCGGTGCGGGGAATGATCAACAAGGTCTACTACCTGGTGCAGGTGGTGGCGTAGGAAACAGAGGTAGTCATGCGACTTAACGACATCAAACCGGCGCCTGGCGCGAAGAGTTCGCGTCGCCGAGTCGGTCGTGGCATCGGCTCGGGGCTGGGCAAGACCGCGGGTCGCGGACACAAGGGCCAGAAGGCGCGCTCGGGCGGGTATCACAAGATTGGGTTCGAGGGCGGCCAAATGCCGCTGCACCGGAGGCTGCCGAAGCGCGGCTTCACTTCCCTGACGCGCGACACGACGGCCGAAGTGCGTCTTTCGGAGCTCGAACGGATGAGCGCGAGCGAGATCGATCTGGCCGCACTCAAGGCCGAGGGCGTCGTGTCGCACCGGGCACAAGCCGCGAAAGTGATTCTTTCCGGGAAGCTGGCGCGCAAGGTCACGCTCAAAGGCGTGCGGGCGACCAAGGGCGCCCGTGCAGCAATCGAATCTGCGGGCGGCAAAGTCGAGGACGCACCCGCGCCGGCGCCGGCCGCGGCATAAGGCATTTAGGGACCATTCACTTGGCCACCGCACTCCCGAACGCCGGAAAGACCGGGCGCTACGGCGACCTGAAGCGACGCCTGTTCTTCTTGCTGGGCGCGCTCGTCGTGTTCCGCATCGGGGCGCATATCCCGGTGCCGGGGATAGACCCCGGGGTGCTGGCCGAGCTGTTCCGCGGCCAGCAGGGCGGGATATTGGGCATGTTCAACATGTTTTCCGGCGGTGCGCTGCGCCGCTTCACCATCTTTGCGCTCGGGATCATGCCGTATATTTCGGCGTCGATCATTATGCAGCTGATGAGCTCGGTCTCGCCGCAGCTCGAGGCGCTGCGCAAGGAAGGCGAGTCCGGGCGGCGCAAGATCACGCAATACACGCGCTACGGCACCGTCTTCCTCGCCCTGTTCCAGGCGACTGGAATCTCGATTGCGCTCGAATCGCAGCCCGGCCTGGTGCTGGATCCGGGGCTGATGTTCCGGGTGACCGCCGTTACCACTCTGGTAACCGGCACCATGTTCCTCATGTGGCTCGGTGAACAGATCACGGAGCGCGGGCTCGGCAACGGCATTTCGATCATCATCTTTGCCGGCATTGCAGCCGGCCTGCCGAACGCTGTGGCCGGAACGCTGGAGCTGGTGCGCACCGGGGCCATGCACCCGCTGACCGCATTGTTGATCGCCGTGGCGGTGGTGGTGGTGACCGCGTTCGTCTGCTTCGTCGAGCGTGGCCAGCGCAAGATACTGGTCAACTATGCCAAGCGGCAGGTCGGTAACCGCGTCTACGGCGGACAGAGTTCGCACTTGCCATTCAAGCTCAACATGTCGGGCGTGATTCCGCCGATCTTTGCCAGCTCGCTGATCCTGTTTCCCGCCACCCTGCTCGGCTGGTTCGGCTCGCAGGAAGGGATGCTCTGGCTGCGCGACATCGCCGGAACGCTTACCCCAGGACAGCCGATCTACGTCATGCTGTATGCAGCGCTGATCATCTTCTTCTGTTTCTTCTACACCGCGCTGCAATACAGCCCGAAGGAAACTGCGGACAACCTCAAGAAGTCGGGCGCCTTCGTGCCGGGCATTCGGCCCGGCGACCAGACCGCGCGCTACCTCGAGCGGATCTTGACCCGCCTCACCCTGGTTGGTGCGCTCTACGTGACGCTGGTCTGCCTGCTGCCGGAATTCCTGATCCTGAAGTGGAACGTGCCGTTTTACTTCGGCGGAACGTCTCTCCTGATTATCGTTGTCGTCACCATGGACTTCATGGCACAGGTGCAGGCCTACGTCATGTCACACCAGTACGAAAGCCTGCTGCGCAAGGCAAATTTCAAGGGTGGTCTGCCCGCGCGGTAGACACCAAGGTAAAGGAGCTGGGCATGAAAGTAATGGCTTCAGTAAAGAAGATCTGCCGCAAGTGCAAGATCGTCCGCCGCAAGCGCGTGGTTCGGGTCATCTGTTCTGATCCGCGCCACAAACAGCGTCAGGGATGATTTAACCTCTTGAGCAGACAGGCAATTCGGGATAAACTACTCGGCTTTTCGTTCGCGACGCACTTACGGGACTAGCACATGGCACGGATCGCTGGAATAAACATCCCCAACCACCAGCACGCAGAGATCGCGTTGACGGCAATCTACGGTATCGGGCGCGCTCGCGCGCAAGCCATCTGCGTCGCGTCCGGCGTCGAGGGGTCGCGCAAGATCAAGGATCTGACCGATTCGGATCTCGACCGACTGCGCGACAACGTCATGCGGCTCTCGGTCGAGGGCGACCTGCGGCGCGAAGTCTCGATGAGCGTCAAGCGCCTCATGGACCTTGGCTGCTATCGCGGGGTGCGCCATCGAAAGGGTCTGCCGGTGCGCGGACAACGTACGCGCACCAACGCTCGAACCCGCAAGGGGCCGCGTAAGACGGCCATCAAGCTGACGGCGCAGGCCGGCAAGGTGTAACGCAGGCTAAAGGACATTCATGGCGACCAGAAATCCCACGCAACAGACGCAGCAAGCAGCCCGTGCGCGCAAGAAGGTCAAGAAGAACGTGGCCGAAGGAATCGCGCACGTGCATGCCTCGTTCAACAACACCATCGTGACGATTACCGACCGCCAGGGAAACGCCCTTTCGTGGGCGACTTCCGGCAACGCGGGTTTCAAGGGTTCGCGCAAATCGACGCCATTCGCCGCGCAGGTCGCCGCGGAACGCGCGGGACGGGCGGCGCAAGAGTGCGGAGTAAAGAACATCGAAGTGCGCATCAAAGGGCCGGGGCCTGGCCGCGAATCCGCGGTGCGCGCGCTGAACGCTATCGGGCTCAAGATTTCCAGCATCGCTGACGTGACGCCCGTCCCACACAACGGCTGCCGGCCGCCCAAGCGGCGCCGGGTCTGAGTCGACGGCAAAGGAGACGCCATGGCAAGAAATCTGGACGCTAAGTGCCGCCAGTGCCGCCGCGAAGGGGAGAAGCTTTTTCTCAAAGGCGAAAAATGCTTTACCGACAAATGCGCCGTAGAGCGCCGCAGCTACGCGCCGGGCCAGCACGGCCAGAAGAGCGGCCAGCGCCTGTCCGACTACGGCAAGCAGCTGCGCGAGAAGCAGAAGATTCGCAGGATTTACGGCGTGCTCGAGCGCCAGTTCCGCAAGACCTACGCCGAGGCGTCGCGTTCGAAGGGCGTGACCCGCGAGCGACTGCTGCAGCTGCTCGAGACACGCCTTGATAGCGTCGCATACCGAATGGGATTCGGCGCATCGCGTACCGAGTCGCGCCAGCTGGTGCGCCACAACGGGGTTCGCGTGAACGGCAAGCGGGTGAACATTCCGTCGTACCAGGTTAAGCCTGGAGACGTCGTCGAAGTGGCGGAGAAGGCGAAGGCGCAGTTGCGCGTAAAAGCCGCCGCCGAAGCGGCCGAGAGCCGCGGCATTCCGGACTGGATGGAAGTGGACGCGAAGGCGCTGAAGGGTACCTTCAAGGCGTTGCCGACGCGGCCAGAACTACCTTCTTCGATCAACGAAAGCCTGGTGATCGAACTCTATTCGAAGTAACGAGGTGACGCCGGGTCGAACCTCTCCCCGCACCACCCCCTACACGATCAACCGCAGGACGAAAAAATGTCGCAAACCGGATTTCTGAAACCGCGCATCGTCGATGTGCAGAACCTGTCGCCCTACCACGCGAAAGTGACGATGGAGCCCTTCGAGCGCGGCTACGGCCATACGCTCGGCAACGCTCTGCGCCGCGTGCTGCTGTCCTCGATGCCCGGCTACGCGCCGACCGAGGTGCAGATCGCCGGCGTAGTGCACGAGTACTCCACCATGGACGGCGTGCGCGAGGACATCGTCGACATTCTGCTCAACCTCAAGGGCGTGGTGTTCCGGCTCCACAACCGGCAAGAGGCCATCCTTTCGCTGAAGAAGGACGGCGAGGGTCAGGTCACCGCCTCAGATATCGAGGTCGCGCACGATGTGGAGATCGTCAATCCCGAGCATGTCATCGCGACGCTTGCGTCGGGCGGCAAGCTCGAAATGCAGATCAAGGTCGAGTCCGGGCGAGGCTATGTTCCGGGCAACATGCGCTACCTGCCGGAGGAGACCAAGGGAATCGGCCGAATCGTTCTCGATGCTTCGTTCAGCCCGGTGCGCCGCGTTTCCTACTCGGTCGAGTCCGCGCGCGTCGAGCAGCGTACCGACCTGGACAAGCTGATCATGGACATCGAGACCAACGGCGCGACCGAGCCGGAGGAGGCGATTCGCTATTCGGCGCGTATCCTGGTCGACCAGCTCTCCGTTTTTGCCCAGCTCGAGGGAACCTCGATGCCGGCCGAGCAGCCGAAGTCGCCGCAGGTGGACCCGATCCTGCTGCGCCCGGTCGATGATCTGGAGCTCACGGTGCGCTCGGCGAACTGCCTCAAGGCAGAGAACATCTACTACATCGGCGACCTGATCCAGCGTACCGAAACCGAGCTCCTCAAGACGCCGAACCTCGGGCGCAAGTCGTTGAACGAGATCAAGGAAGTGCTTGCCTCGCGTGGCCTCACGCTCGGCATGAAGCTAGAGAACTGGCCGCCCGCGGGACTCGAGCACCACCGCGTATAGCGCGCGCCGGAGATAAGGACAACAAGCCATGCGTCACGGTCACGGACTCCGCAAGCTCAACCGCACGACGAGCCACCGGCTCGCAATGCTGCGCAACATGGCGAATTCGCTGCTGCGCCACGAGACGATCACGACCACGCTGCCCAAGGCGAAAGAGCTCCGGCGCGTCGTTGAGCCGATGATCACGCTCGGCAAGAAGCCCTCGCTCGCAAACCGGCGCCTGGCGTTCAACCGCCTGCGCGACCGGGAGATCGTCGGCAAGCTGTTCGACAACCTGGGACCGCGCTACGCCAAGCGCAATGGCGGGTACCTGCGCATCCTGAAGAGCGGATTTCGCAAGGGCGACAATGCCCCGCTCGCGCTGGTGCTGCTGCTCGACCAGCCCGAGAAGCCGGCCGAAGAGAAGAAGGAAGACAAGAAAGCCGCTTGATCGCTCTGCGCGTTCGTGCGAAAAAGGCCGGACTCGTCCCGGCCTTTTCGTTTTTTGGGAGCGCGCGTGATCGTCCTGTACACCGACTTCGGCTCGACCGACCCCTACCTCGGCCAGGTGAAGGCCGTGCTGCAGCGCGCGGCGCCGCGGGTAGCGGTAGTGGACGCGCTGAATGACGTTCCTGCTTTCGGCATCGAGCCTGCGGCGCACTTGCTGGCTGCACTCGCGCCACATTTCGGCCGCGGCAGCGTGTTCCTCTGCGCGATCGATCCCGGCGTCGGCGGGTCGCGCGGGGCAATCGTAGTGCAGGTCGATGGCCGATGCTTCGTAGGCCCCGACAACGGGCTGCTGTCGGTTGTCTGGCAGCGCGCGAAGCGCAGGCGCTGCCGGCGGATCGTCTGGCGCCCTGCGTCGCTTTCGGGCTCGTTCCATGGCCGCGACCTGTTCGCGCCGGTCGCCGCGGCGCTTGCGCGGGAGCGCGTACCGACCGGCTGGCTGGCTGCGCGGCGCGCCCCGCACGTGCTGCTCGACGCAGCCGATCTTTCGCGGGTGATTTTCGTCGATCATTACGGCAATGCGATGACCGGGCTGCGCGCCGCGTGCGTCGCGCCCGGCGCACGTCTGCGCGCGGGCGGGCGGACGCTCAGTCGGGCCGAAACCTTTGGCGCGGTGCGCCGCGGGGCCGCGTTCTGGTACGAGAACAGCGTGGGCCTGGTGGAGATCGCCGCCAACCAGGCGAGCGCCGCGCGTAAACTTGGCTTGCGCGTCGGCAGCAGAGTCGCGCTGTCTACGCGATGACGATGGCCCGGTAGTCGTTCACGTTGGT